>NZ_JBKFGH010000020.1:0-190660 GCF_051233475.1 Neobacillus terrisolis
GGTTAACCCCTCAAAAAGAAGCAGCACAAGCTTCTGTATTAAGGTTGCCCAAAAATAGTAAAAAACGCTCGGGCCTTGACAGTTTTGTTCATATCAGGTCCTCTATGTCCGCTGATTAGCCAACCAAACTAAATCCAGCCAAACCAAACCAAACCCGCCAAGCTTTTATTGTTAGCTACGTAAAAATATTAATTCCGCAAACCGTTTCCCTGTTGTCCAAATTTAATAAACGTTTTTTCATCTTCAATGAGACCGCAAGTACCACATTGGACCCGGTAATCTGGTCCTTTATATGGGATATGAAATGGATCAAGCTGGCCATTGGTGAATTCTTGAATAACCTCCCCTGATACTGGATCCAGTTTTACAGACTGTGGCACTTGTTGGATAAGATTAAATCGACTTCGATTTGTTTTACAATTAGGGCATCGATAAGGGGTGTTCAATTATTTTCCTCCTTCTGCAATAAAAGTCAGTATATTTTTTGCATTTTTCTGCTTGAATATGTAACAATACGTCTAGAGTATTGTTTCTGAGGAAAAATTAACCTCAGAAGAAATAAAATAGTAAAAATCGTTATTCAAAAAGAGTTTATTACTATTTTATAAGGGTATGGGTGTTATAGAAACAAGGGGGAGAAGGAACATGAAAAAACGAGTTTTTTGGTTGGCGATGTTGCTGATGGTTTTATTTTTAACGGCATGCTCGGGAGAAGAGGATGTGCCGGAAGAGGAAGAATTAAAATGGGTAGATGTAAAGGTTGACATTAATCCTGAAAAGCCGCTGCCTAATGAGCCGGTTACTTTTAAAGCAGTCGTGACCTACGGTGACGAGGTAGTAACGGATGCCAATGAGGTCACGTTTGAAATTTGGCGCTCAAAAGATGAGAAGCATGAAGAAATTGAAATAAAAAAGGCAACGGACGGAGCATATCTACTAGAAAAAACCTTTGCGATGGAAGGGACCTATTATGTTATTGCCCATGTCACTGCCGAAAGTATGCATAATATGCCGAAAAAAGAATTTGTTGTGGGTACTCCAAGTGAGCCAGAAGATAAAAATGCAAAGAGTCAATTTATGGAGGACCATGAGTAAAAAGTCTTTAACTTAATATAATCCGCCTAGAACATTTCGGTAATATCAATCTCTGAATATTGTAGTTCGACGCTTTTGGGGATACTGATCTCCAGTATCCCGTCCCGATAGTTTGCCGTTGCTCCTTTTTTCTTAACCATTGCTGGGAGGGTTAAACTGTGCTTATCATCAGGATTAGGGATATTTTCAATCATGATTAGATTAGCGGTGTGGTAGATTTTGATTTTTTTTAACCACTCTTCTGCTTTGATTGTAATTCGTACATAGACATGCTCATGTGTATCGTAGATGGTGTATTGCAATGAGGATTGCGACGAGTCCTGAAAATTTGAATCAGGGAACATATTTTTTAATAACTCCTGGGGATTCATCATTCCGCCTCTATGGTTGGACATCATTTTACCGATTATGTCTTGAGTATATTTTTCAATGTCTTCAGGGCGAAAAGAATTCATCGTTTGTTTCATATTTTGATTAAATGGGAATAAATTCCAAGGAAACATAGGCCTATCTTCCTTTCAGATTATCAATGTTATCTTGAACGGTACTCGCTAGCATTCTATGCAATATGAAGCCCAACCGTTAAAGAAAATAATCATTAACCATCAAATAGCATTAGAAAAGGGACAACAATGATTTGTTGTCCCTTTGTTGTAATAAAATTTAGTTGGGTAAAATACCCATTTTTGCGAGTACAAGTTGATAGGTAAATGACTAAAGAATATGATGAGGTGAGATTAACAAACAAAGGAGCGCGTTTTATGTATCCAAGTCACTTACCGTTATATAATAACTATCCAAATAGTGAAGAAGCTTACTTATATTCAAATCCATTCGAAGAGGAGATTTATTACGATGAAATTTATGGAGGCAGACAATTTGGTGGGTTCCCACCTCCATTTACACCTCCATTTGCACCTCCAGGTCAAGGACCTACGGGAGGCCCTCCAACTTCACCACCGCCATCTTTTGTTCCTCAACAACAAGCAGGAGCATTTGCCGTGGATCCAGGCGGAATTAGAAGATGCTTATACAGATACACCTATGTATGGCTGAGAGGTTTTGCGCAATTTTGGTTCTATCCAACATTTGTTGGCCGAAACTCTGTCTCAGGATATCGTTGGACTGGATTTAATTGGGTTTATTTCGGAATAAGCTTACGGCAAATCCAATCATTTACTTGCATTTAACAGTGTGAAGAATTCTATATTCGTAGGGCAGGAATATGCCAAAATAGCACACAATAATATTATTTTATCTTCCAAGCGATGCTTTTAACTAAGGCATCGTTTTACTTTTAATATAAAAGCCATTAACTTATATTAAAGTTTTCTTTTCTGGTTTTAATAATCGCCTATTTTGAACTGATACCAATCTTACGGAAAGGCAGATGGCGCCAATCGCTAATCCGGAAATTAAGCCGACCCAATACCCGTATGGACCCCAATTCGTAAAATTAGCCAAATAATAGCCTAAAGGGAGCCCAATCAACCAGTAAGAAACGAGTGCCATAATAAAGGTGATGTTGACATCCTTGTAGCCTCGCAATGCACCTTGAATCGGTGCCTGAAGAGCATCGGAAAGTTGGAAAAACAGTGCATAAATGAGAAAATGTGCGGTAAGCTCCTGAACAGCAGGGTCGTCTGTATAAATTCCAGCAATTTCACTGCGAAAAAATAAAAGGATAAGGCCTGAGAAAAATGCCATCAGTACCGCAATCCCTATCCCCAATAAGCTGTAGGTTCGTGCATCATCATTGCGGGAGGCACCTATCTCAAATCCAACGACAATCGTTAAAGCCATCGAGATGCTTAGCGGAATCATGTATAATAACGTGGCAAAATTAATCGCAGCCTGATGGGAAGCAATCGTAATCGTGTTAAAATCACTCATCAATAAGGTGACCGCTGAAAAAATACTCGTTTCAAAAAACATCGCAAAGCCGATAGGGACCCCGATTTTTAAAATTTCCTTCCATATTGTTATCTTTACAGGATAGAGCTGTCTAAATACTTGATAACTTTTAAAGGGTCTTTGCTTATGGATGATCCCAATTGCAATAAATGTAATGAGCCAATATGTGATCGAGGTCGCATATCCAGCCCCAACTCCGCCAAGCTCTGGAACTCCAAATTTACCAAAAATAAATAAATAATTAAAAAATACATTAATAGGCAAGGAAATAAGTGTGATCACCATTGATACTCTTGTCTTCCCTAAGGCATCAATGAATGAACGAAGCACATTAAAAACAAACAAGGGAATCATACCGTAGCTTAATGCAATTAAATAATTCTTTGCCACAATTTGAACCCCTGTATCTAAGTTCATTCCATTTAAAATCGGAGTGAGGAAAAAGGAACCTAAAAGGATTACGATGATGGCAATCACAACTGCAAGGTAGATTCCTTGTATTACAGACAACGAAACCCTTTGTGAATTGCTTGCTCCAAACAGCTGGGCAATAATAGGTGTGATGGCAACCATGATTCCACTGAGTCCTGTGAATATCGGCACCCAAAGGGAGGAGCCAATTGCGACACCTGCTAAATCAGTGGAACTATAATGACCGGACATCATAGTATCAAAAAAATTCATCATAAAAAGTCCGACTTGGGTTATTAAAATTGGAATTAAGATCACTAATAATTGCTGTAATTTCTCAGAAAGCGACAATGTTTTTTTCATAAGAGGTCCTCAGTTTCTATAATAATGATAACGGGAAAATTATATCATACTTTGCTAGAGTTCAATTATTCAGTGAAACGAACATATGAATAATGGAAAAGAATGAAAGAGCTTCTGTCTGTTAATCATAGATAATAAATGATTAAGGAGCGAACAGTATGGATTATAAATTAAATCGAATTAATCCAAACCAAACTCAAATTTTTTTCCCGGATGGAAGGTTTGAAACATTAACCAATGAGGAGCTGAGTCATTTTCTTTCGGAAGTGGGTGAAGATGAGGCAGTTTCAAGTGAAGGGGATACTGGAGAATAGTAATATAAAAAACGCTCCGATTCATTTTCGGAGCGTTACTTGTTATTGTCTAGCCTACGCTTCAAGCAATTGTGACGATTCTTGTTCTTGTGGATTGGTTCTTAGTACATGGAAAGTGTATTGATCCTTTGATATTTCATAAAGGTCATATACATTTTCTTTAGCATTTATTTGATCATACAAGGGTTTTCTGAGTTCGTTTACATTCATGACATAGGGAAGTTTTTCGGCAGCTTTAATGGACCGAATATTAGTTTTTCTAATGCGCATGAATACCCTTTCAATACCGAGCTCATAAAATAGTTCATTAAAAAATGCGTCCTTAGCAGGCTTATTATAACCTTTGCCATGATAAGGCTTGCCGAGCCAGGTTCCTAGAAAACCAGCATGATCCTGAATATCAAACAGATTAATCGTCCCAATCGGAGCGCCCCATTCATCAAGAATCGTACGTGAAATTAATTCACCGCGTTCTTCTGCTTCGATTGTCTGCTTCGTGATAAAAACAAACTCATCATAACAATTTGCCTTATGGCGCACAAAAGGGAAGACTTCTGGGTGCGTCATTAAATCATACAAAGTATGACAATCGTGAAGATCCCGCTTCTTGAGCATGCTAATCCCTCCAATTAAAGGGCAGTCCGAAACCGAACCCATGCGTAAAGAAACATCGGTCCATCCCACCCTCGAAATTTTTTGTGTTGCGAAAAAATTTCGGGGTGGGAATCGAACCCACTAGGACCAGAAAACTGGTGGCGCACCATTTGCCTTCCCTAATAACTTAGTATATTTAATTGTTTTTTGAAAAAAGTATCATACGTTACTTATATTATAAGAAATTATAAAAAAATGATATAGGTATTTTTATGAAATTTTTATGCTAATTATGACATTTGTCACTAATTTTTCACTTTTCTACATAAACAAATTCACCATTGATCATTGTCCATTTTGGTTTTGCGAAATAGCTAAAGGGATGATGACTCCAAAGGACAAGATCTGCGTCTTTTCCTGGTGAAATACTGCCTAATTGCTGGTCAATTTTCAAGTTTCTGGCCGGATTAATCGTGATTCCCTCAAGGGCTTTTTGCTCGGATAGTCCTTCACGAACCGCTAGCGCAGCACAGATGTTTAAATATTGAATCGGCGTATAGGGGTGGTCTGTCGTAATCGAGACTTCTATCCCGTGGTTAGTGAGCTCAAGGTACGTTTTCCATGTTTTATTTTTTAACTCAACTTTCGACCGCCGTGTTAAAGTAGGACCTACAGAAACTTTTAAGTTATATCCTGCTAATTCTGATGCGATCAAATGACCTTCAGTACAATGCTCAATTCGAAGGTCAAGATCAAATTCAGAAGCAAGTCTTACTGCAGACATAATATCATCCGCACGGTGAGCATGGATTCTAACAGGAATTTCACCTTTCAGAGCTTTAATAATGGGTCTCATTCTGAATGAATCTCGATTCTCCACTCTTTGTGCTTCATAAAATGCTTCTCTAAGCTTACCCATAATTCCCATCCGGGTGATGGAGTCAGCGCTGCCATGACTGTGGATTCGTTTCGGATTCTCACCAAAAGCAATTTTTAAACCAGCTGTTTCCTGAACAATCATTTTGTCAATGCTTTTTCCGGCGGTTTTAATGACAGATGTTGTACCGCCAATAATGTTAGCACTTCCAGGCATCACATGGACAGTTGTGATCCCGTACTTAACTGCATCGGAAAAGGCAGGATCGAGCGGATACACACCATCCATTGCGCGAATATGCGGGGTTAGCGGTTCAACCGTCTCGTTTGCATCATTTCCAGCCCAACCCGTTCCTTCATCATACAAACCTAAGTGAGTGTGGACATCGATAAATCCTGGAAACAAAAAATTTCCGAAACAGTCAACCTCTAGCGTGTTCTCAGTTGAGGGTAAATCAGTTCCAACCATCATTATTTTTCCGTTTTCAATTAAAACGTCGCCTTTTGGGATGGGCTGATTGGTGATCGGATAAATATGTGCATTGGTTAATAATAGTCTCATGATGTATCTATCCTTATGTGATTAATGACCTTACTGTATATTACTAATATTATGCACATAGTGAGCTTGTTCTCTTCTAATTTTGAGGTATTTCTAGAAAAATCCCATAAATTGTAATGTAAGGATAACTCCTCCAAGAATCCAAACATATACGGCAAATATTTTCAAAGACCGCTTTTTTAAAAATGAAATCATACCGACTACGGCCAAATAGCCAAAAATAGCGGAAGATAGGGTGGCAATAAATAAACTGCCAAATGAAACAGCTTCAACTGTGTTTGTAGTCATTTTAATGAATTGAAGAACAATCCCCCCAGCGATCGCAGGAATCGAGAGCAAGAATGAAAAATAGGCTGCCGTTTCACGATCAAGCTTTCTAAACAGCCCGGCAGCGATAGTAAGGCCTGAGCGGGATATCGCAGGAAAAATAGCAGCTGCTTGGAAAGTTCCGATAAAAAGGGCGTCACCATAACCAATTTCACTCGTTTTCCTGCTTCCTGATTTCACTCCATCGGCCAACCAGAGAATTCCCCCCGTTATTAAAAACTCCCAGCCAATGGTTACCCCAGTTTTCGAAATCTCATCAAATAGATCATTAAATACAAAACCAACCACTACGGCGGGAATCGTCCCTACTACTAATAATAACGATTGCTTTTGAAATGGATGTTTGATGATATCTATTAATTCCTGTTTATAAACCACTAAAACAGCTAGTAATGTTCCAATATGCAGCATCGTATCAAGAAACAGCCCCGCTTCATCAAGCTGAAAAAGGTGCCTTCCCAAATACAAGTGCCCTGTGCTTGAGATAGGTAAAAATTCAGTCAAGCCTTGAATTATTCCGAGGATAAAAGCCTCAAACATTGACATATGTTCATCATTCCTTATTTTTTACTCGGTGAGATACACCTCTTAGAAAATGTATTCATGTTGTCCTAAACAAGAACATGAATATCGTTCCCGTCTTGGCTCTTTCGGTTGCTTTCGGGCACGATCACGCCTTGATCGTTCCCGTCAAGGCACTTTTCGGGCGCTTCCGGGCACAATCACGCACTGAATGTTCCCGTCATGGCGCTTTTTTGGCGTTTTCGGGCACGATCACGCACTGAATGTTCCCGTCAAGGCGCTTTTTTGGCGTTTTCGGGCACAATCAGGCTCTGAACGTTCCCGTCAAGGCACTTTTCGGGCGCTTACGGGCACAATCATGCACTGAATGTTCCCGTCAAGGCACTTTTCGGGCGCTTACAGGCACAATCAGGCTCTGATCGTTCCCGTCAAGGCACTTTTTTGGCGTTTTGGGGCACGATCACGCACTGAATGTTCCCGTCAAGGCACTTTTCGGGCGCTTACGGGCACGATCACGCACTGAATGTTCCCGTCAAGGCACTTTTCGAGCACTTCCGGGCACGATCACGCACTGACCATTCCCGTCAAGGCACTTCTCGGTCGCTTCCGGGCACACTCACGCACTGAGCGTTCCCGTCAAGGCACTGTTCGGGCACTTCCGGGCACGATCACGCACTGACCATTCCCGTCAAGGCACTTTTCGGTCGCTTCCGGGCACAATCACGCACTGAGCGTTCCCGTCAAGGCACTTTTCGGTCGCTTCCGGGCACAATCACGCACTGAATGTTCCCGTCAAGGCACTTTTTGGTCGCTTCCGGGCACAATCACGCACTGAATGTTCCCGTTAAGGCACTTTTCGGTCGCTTCCGGGCACAATCACGCACTGAACGTTCCCGTCAAGGCACTTTTCGGTCGCTTCCGGGCACAATCACGCACTGAATGTTCCCGTCAAGGCACTTTTTGGTCGCTTCCGGGCACGTTCACAATCTGATAGAGGGGAACAACCGGCAAGAAAATTTGGGTCGGGAGAAAATTGCCTTTTGTAAATTCACACAATGTTGAAACCATTCTGAACTATTTTCGTAGAAAATGCTATAGAATAAATGTGAAAGATAAAAGGGGAGTGATTTTGCATGCCTACGAATGAGGAACGGACATTGGCTGCAGTGATTTATGTGATTAGTTTTTTTACTGTCTTTATCGGTCCCGTGATTATTTGGTTGTTGAAGAAAAATGATTCGGATTTTATTGATTATCATGGCAAGGAATATTTAAATTTCCTGATTTCCTATACAGTATATTCGGTGGTCAGCTTGCTATTAATGCTTGTTTTCATCGGGTTTGTTTTAATATGGGTTGTAGGGGTTTTAGCGTTTATTTTTACGATCGTAGCAGCGATCAAGGCCTATGAGGGTGAAGAGTACAGAATTCCGCTTATCTTTCGAATCATTAGCTAGCTAAAAAGAAGACACAAAGGTGGTGAAACAATGGAAGTCCTCGAAAATTTAAATATTGCAATTATACTACCACTCATCATTCTTCAATTAATTCTTTTAATTGTTGCATTAATTGATTTAGTCAAAAATGAAAATACTAATGGACCAAAATGGGTCTGGGTGTTAGTCATTGTTTTTATCAATATAGTCGGTCCAATTGTTTATTTTGTGATTGGAAGGAGAAATCAATAATGTCGGTTATCTCGGTTAAAGATTTGAAAAAAAAGTTCCAAGATAAAGAAGTGATAAAAGGATTGGATTTTAACCTGGAAACTGGCAAGTGTACTGCGTTAATCGGTCCGAATGGGGCGGGAAAAACAACTATATTAAGGATGCTCTCAGGGTTAATCAGGCCTTCATCGGGGAAGATTGAATTTCAGGATAAGGAAGCCAGAGGCGATATTCGTAAAATCATTGGGTATTTGCCTCAATTTCCTGTTTTTTATGAGTGGATGACGGGCTTCGAATTTCTTCTATACGTGGGTCGTTTAGGTGGATTATCTAAAATAATTGCGAAAGAACGGGCTGAGGAATTATTACAGCTCGTTGGTATTGCTGACGCCAAAAATCGCCGGATTGGAAAATATTCAGGCGGGATGAAGCAACGTTTAGGCATTGCCCAGGCTATTATTCATCAGCCTAAGCTAGTCATGTTAGATGAACCGGTTTCAGCATTAGACCCTTTTGGCAGGAGAGAGGTATTAGACCTGTTAGAGAAGCTGAAACAAAATACTACAATCCTATTTTCAACCCATATTTTAAATGATGCCCAAGAGGTTTGTGATAATATCTTATTTTTACACGACGGGAAACTAGTAGAATCCGGCACGATGGAACAATTGCAATCGCGGTACCGTCAATCGAAAATAGTGGTTGAGTTTATCGAGAACACTGAGGATATCATTAAGTCTCTAACGCTTATTCCGTATATTAGCTCAAGCTCCATAGAAGGAAACGAGGCAACATTGGTTGTAACTGATCTTGAAAGAGCTAAAGTTTCATTATTACGTGAGATAGCAGATAAAAACTTACCGATTACCAGGTTTGAGGTGGGACGGTTAACGTTAGAGGATGTTTTCCTGGAGGTGGTGAAAAAATGAGCCAGTGGCTGATCATCTTAAATAAAGAAATATTGGAAATGGGAAGAAATTTTAAATGGATCTGGTTTCCAATCTCTTTTATTTTACTCGGGGTGTCAGAACCGATAACTACATACTATATGCCTCAGATCCTTGATTCAGTTGGGGATCTCCCTGAGGGTGCTGTTATTAAGTTCCCGACGCCATCTGCTCCAGAGGTACTGTTTCAAAGCATCGCACAGTATAACACAATTGGTTTGCTAATCATTGTTTTGGCATCTATGGGATTAATCGCAGCTGAACGAAAAAGCGGAGTAGCAGAACTAATTCTCGTTAAACCGGTATCATATTTTTCCTATGTAACAGCTAAGTGGGCAGGGGCAATGTTATTATTATGGGTTGCTTATTTTCTTGGATTTCTAGCAAGTTGGTATTATGTTATTATCCTTTTTGAGCACGTATCGTTTACTGTATTTTTCATTTCGTTTGGAGTATATGGGCTATGGCTGTCGTTTGCTTTAACTGTGACGGTCTTCTTTAATACGGTTTTTAAATCACCTGGTGTCGTTGGGTTTGTCTCATTGGCAACCATTATTATTCTTAATTTAGTATCAGGGATGCTTGCTCATGTACTAGAATGGAGTCCAGCTCAAATATCAGATTATACGAGCACCATTTTGACAGGAGGGAATATGCCGGATGAAGCATGGGGTGCTATAGCTGTTACAGCAGGATGTATTGTCGGGCTGTTGGCTCTTTCCGTATCGGTTTTCCGTAAAAAGGAACATACATAATGATAAGTCAAATAAATAAACATTATTTTACAATAGTGATAAAATAACAATAAAAAGAGTCGTATTGACTGCTCATAAAATGAAGGGAAGGAACGTTGTGTTAAATAATGTTGGTTTAGTATTGGAAGGGGGAGGAATGCGCGGGGTTTACACCGCGGGTGTTCTTGAATGCTTTTTAGAAAGTAATCTCAATTTTCCATATGTAATTGGCGTATCTGCGGGTGCCTGTAATGCAGCATCCTATTTATCGAAGCAAAAAGGAAGAAATCACAAGGTTAACATCGACTATGTGACTGACCCGCGCTATCTATCCTGGCGCAATTTTTTAAAAACAAGACAGGTTTTCGGTATGGATTTTATTTTTGGTGAAATCCCTAATAAGCTGGTTCCATATGACTATGATGCATTTTATCGAAGTCCAGCTGAGTTTGTCGTTGGAACAACTGATTGTATTACAGGGAAGCCGGTTTATTTTTCTAAACAAGAATATGGACATGAGATCCTAACGGTATTGAAAGCGTCAAGTTCGTTACCTTTTGTTGCAGAAGAAGTTTCTTTTCAAGATAAAATTTTGCTTGATGGCGGAATCAGTGATCCTATTCCAATTAAAAAAGCACAACAGGACGGGTATAACAAAAATATTGTCGTCCTGACAAGAAATTATGGCTATCAAAAAAAGCCATCGCGCTTTCATTTTTTAGCCAAGGGAAAATACCCGAATTACCCAGGCTTACAAAATGCCTTAAAGCGCCGCTATCAAACATATAATGAAACGATCCGTTATTTAGAAGAAGAAGAGAACAAGGGGAATGTCCTAATCATTCGTCCTAGTGAGCCAATTGAAGTTGGTCGGATGGAACGAAAGCCAGAAAAGCTAGAAAAACTTTATGAATCAGGCTATAAAGATGCCAAAAACTATATTCAAAAAATAACTCAATGGTAGCGAATTAAAATGTATTAAGCTGAGCCCGGAACAAATGAAAACGTTGTTCCGGGTTTGTTATTTAGTTTTTACATAGGAAAAAACAATCATGTTTATTACATGGAAACAATAGAATGGTAAAAAGGTTGATTAGGACAAGGAGAAAAATAGATGAACATTCAACAATACTATCGATCCGCTGCTAATATTGCTCTAAACGAAAGTATCGCTTCATTTGTTCCAGTAATCTTAATTTTGGGTGGTGGCATATATTTCTCTGTAGACTTACCTTTATTTTTGGTCATCCTCCCCTTTATTGTATTTAGTTTTTACTGTTATCAAATATATTTAATCCAGCATCGCCGCAGTCTTGAAGCAATGACCAAAAAGCCATCTGTTGATCTTGGATTAGTCAGGACTGAACACCTTTTAATTACCTTTATGCCTGCCCCATCATTAAGAATGCTGTTGTTTGAACCGAACGGAAACCTAATCGGGGAAGTCCGGGACGAGAGGTTTTGGTGGTGGAGGTGGTTTCTTCCATATTTTATAGACAAGCGCTTCCCAAAGACATATGGGTTATATAGTCCACAAAACAAGCTAAAAGCTTATTATCGTATCAATGCCCGAACAAAAGAAGTAAAAATATATGATTCAGACCAAAATGAAATGGGTGTTTTTAATAAAAAAGCTGTGTTAAAGAACATTTTTGAATTTGACCACTCTGTTGATTGGAGTGGAAGGTGCGAGACTCCTGCGGGAGAAGGTGTCACGGGAGACCCCGCAGGCGCTATGGCGCCGAGGAGGCTCGCGGACTCCCCCGCGGAAAGTGAGCACCTGGAACAGAAATCAACAGCTAAATTTTACAGGAACAATAAAAAAATAGACCCCACATCTCAACAAAAGAGGATGGGGGTCATTCATTCTTTATTGAATAATCAAGACATTTTTGTTGAAGGTTCTTCTGTCTATCAAGCTAAAAAATTTAGAAATCAACAAGGGCATGTTATTGGAAAGTTAATAAAAGGCTGGATGCCCTTGGAGTGGGGGCATCAATTTCGAGACGCGAATACGCCAATATTAATTTTTGATGAGAAACTAAATGAAACAGAGAAAATATTAATGATTGGTGTATTAGTTGACTTTTATCATTATACAAGCCACTAAATAGCTGGGAACTCATTTAGCCAATCGCTCTCGGATTTTCCTTTTTCGATAGAGATACCTACCTGTATCAGCTATATCATGAATGGCCGAACGGTTTGTAAAGGCGCCAAACAATAGTCCGGCAATAGGAATCATTTGAAGCAGCTTCTTCCAGCCGAATTGATCCCGATAAGTGAACACAACCTCTCGCCAACCTTGTATTTCGGCAATTACTTCTCGATCACGACTGGAATTAGGTTGATCAAAGCTTGATAGCTGCTGTAAAATGGCTTTCTTACCTACGATATCAGAGGAAACAAACTGCAAGCATTTTACAATGAAAATGCGTTCCTTTTCTGAATGAGGATCGTATCCATAGCAAATTGCGATATCTTGCAATGTTTTTAACTGAAGTCCTAATAAAAGTGGGATGTCAAGGGAAATAGTAAAGATTCCCCCCACACCTGTACTGGCCCCTTGGACTGTAGCGATTTTTTTTCTGCTATTTGTCAATTTTTCGGCTGCTTGATCCATTTCGATTAACGGTAAATTGGCAGTGTCTTGAAGATTTTCAACATGTTCTAGATGTGAATAATAAGACTTAATTTTATCGGTTGAGCTTAAATAGCGGCCGCCTGTTTGGATATATTGACTTAGTTCATCGATGATTTGGCCCATTTTTTCTTGGAGAAAATTTGGAGTCCATTTATCTAGAAGCTTAAACGGGAGACGGCCTAACTTTTCCCAAAACCACAAGTCGCTCTGGTCCTTTTCCCAGGCTTCACATTTTGCCAACTCTGCTTGTAAAAATTCAACTGTTTCGTTCATGTATTATTTATTTTTCCTTTCTTATTCCTTTTATTTCCTATTAAAATCCTAATCACATTATGTTATACGAAACAGAATTTGGAAAGTTTCGAAATATACAGACTTTTCTTATAGAAAATGAAAAAAGCCTGTGAATAAGCAGGCTTTTTTGTATTATGAATGTTCATGATGTATTGTTTTGGTGATTACGCTTCGATCTGATAACTTTTCGACTGATAGTGTGCAATATATCGATCAAGCCTTTGGCTGATTTCTATTGTTTTTTCACTCGAAAGACCTTCTTTGAGACCGACTTTAATCATTTCTTTCCGAAGAGATTCAATTATCCCTAAAAGCTCAGAATTCCGATCAGCACATACTTTTGCTAGCATGAATCGTCTCCCTTAAACAGTCTATATTTGCCAATTTACCATTATTTTAGGAAATAACGCTGTGACAAAAGACACTTATCGACAAAATATTTATCGACAAATGAAATCATATTTGAATATATTATTATTTTTTAACTAAATGAATTGCAGGAATAGTGTAATTAAGGTAATATGTCAATAAATAATTAAATATGTAAAATCATATCGATTTTGATATGATGCCTTCGGGGTCGGGTGAAATTCCCAACCGGCGGTGATGAGGATTTATCCTCTTAGCCCGTGACCCGGTTTCATCCTTATGGGTGGAAGCGGTGGATTTGGTGAGATTCCAAAGCCGACAGTAAAGTCTGGATGGGAGAGGGCGTTTTAGCGTGAAAAATCTTATTTTTTAACGCTTATTTCAGTATGTATTTAGACCCCGTACATTTATTTGTACGGGGTTTGTTTATATCATTATTTAAGCTAATACTAGAAATGGTAGGAATACATGCAAATGCCCAAACAATTATCTATGAATACAGCTTTACTATTGGTTTAAAGTAAAGGGGGGATAATACATGTTTACGGGGATTATCGAAGAAATAGGAACCATCCAAAAAATACATAAACAAGGTTCCACAATGGTTTTAACCATTCAAGCTCAAAAGATCTTATCAGATGTTCATTTGGGAGATAGTATAGCGGTTAATGGTGTTTGTTTAACTGTAACGGATTTTTCCAAGACAATCTTTTCTGTTGATGTAATGCCGGAAACCTTCCACTCCTCTTCACTCTCTTTATTAAAGACAGGTTCAAAGGTTAATTTAGAAAGGGCTATGGCGGCAAACGGAAGATTTGGTGGTCACTTTGTTTCTGGTCACGTGGATGGAACGGGCACCATTACTTCCATTAAAGCGGAGGAAAATGCGGTTTATTTTGACATCTCGATTCCGGATCAAGGAGTTCCTTTCGTCATGCCGAAGGGTTCAGTCGCCATTGATGGGACATCACTAACAATATTCTTTGTTAAGGATCGGACCATAACGATCTCCTTAATTCCTCATACACGAGGTGAAACCATTTTAGGTCATAAGCGAGTTGGTGAAATCGTTAATATTGAATTTGACATGTTAGGTAAATACGTTCATTCGATGATCGAGAAAAAAGCTGAAACAGCCAACAAAGAAACGAGAATCACTGCTGATTTCCTTAAACAAACCGGTTTTATGTAAAATGGAGGGAGAAAAAACTATGTTTCATTCTGTTGAAGAAGCCTTAGAGGATTTAAGAAAAGGTAAAATGGTAATCGTTTGTGATGATGAGGATAGGGAGAATGAAGGAGACTTCCTAATGCTTGCTGAATTTGCCACTCCTGAAGCGGTAAATTTCATGGCTAAAGAAGGAAGAGGGCTTATCTGTGCTCCTATTACAGAAGAGCTTGCTCAAAAATTAGACTTAAAACCGATGACAGAGGTCAACACTGACACAAATGGGACGGCATTTACGGTAAGTATCGATCATATTAGCACTTCTACTGGAATTAGTGCATTCGAGCGATCTGACACGATTTTAAATATGCTTATTGATTCAGCAAAACCAGAGGATTTTAAACGTCCTGGTCACATTTTCCCGCTCATTGCCAAAACCGGCGGTGTGTTAAGAAGAGCTGGACATACAGAGGCAGCTATTGATCTCGCGCGTCTTGCCGGGGGAAAGCATGCGGGTGTCATTTGTGAAATAATGAATGAAGATGGAACAATGGCAAGAGTACCTCAATTAAAGGAAATTGCTCAGCGTTTCGATTTAAAACTGATCACCATCCAAAACTTAATTGAATATCGACTTACTCATGATTCGCTTGTAAAACGTGAAGCAGATATTCAACTGCCAACCGAGTATGGGAATTTCCGTGCAGTTGGCTATACAAGTATTGCTGATGGAAATGAGCATATCGCACTTGTGAAAGGTGAAATTAACGAGGAGGTTCCTACTCTCGTCCGAGTTCACTCAGAATGTTTGACTGGTGATGTCTTTGGTTCTCACCGCTGTGATTGCGGTCCTCAGCTTGAAGCAGCCTTAAAGCAAATCGAAGAGAATGGCAGTGGAATTCTCCTCTATATGCGCCAGGAGGGAAGAGGGATTGGGCTGATGAACAAGCTCAAGGCCTATAAACTTCAAGAGGAAGGCTATGATACGGTTGAGGCTAACCATAAATTAGGCTTTAAAGATGACTTGAGAGATTATGGTGTTGGGGCCCAGATTTTACGAGATTTAGGGGTTAGAAAGATGAAACTGTTAACCAATAACCCAAGAAAAATTGCCGGTCTCGGAGGCTACGGCCTGGAAATACTTGAAAGAGTTCCAATTCAAATGGCTCCAAAGGAAGAAAATAAACAATATTTGCAAACAAAACAAGAAAAGCTAGGACATTTATTAAAATTATAAATTAAGGGAGAGTTTAAATATGAAAAAAATTATTGAAGGAAATTTAATTGGCACAGGATTGCGTGTAGGGATCGTTGTTTCTCGTTTTAATGAATTTATTACAAACCGCTTATTAAGTGGTGCAGAGGATGCGTTAAATCGTCATGGTGTAAATGAGGAAGATGTTACAGTTGCCTGGGTTCCGGGTGCATTTGAAATTCCAATCACGGCAAAAAGAATGGCTGAGTCTGGTAAATTTGATGCTGTTATTGCACTTGGTACCGTTATTAGAGGTGCAACACCGCACTTTGATTATGTAAATAGTGAAGTAGCGAAAGGTGTTGCAAGTACAGCCCTTCAAAGCGGCATTCCAGTTATTTTTGGTGTATTAACCACTGATACAATCGAACAAGCGATTGAGCGCGCTGGTACAAAAGCTGGAAACAAAGGCTGGGAATCTGCAGTCGGTGCCATTGAAATGGCTAACTTATTTAAGCAATTTTAATGTTATTTTTAAAGAATTCGGTTGAATTCTTTCTGGGGGAATTACAAGTGGATATTGAAATACTAAAATGCCATGGGTCAGGAAATGACTTTTTGCTAATTGATGAAATTTCCAACCCTTATCTATTTTCAGAGAAGCAACGGGCTGATTTAGCCAAAGCTCTATGTAATCGTGAGACAGAGCTGGGTGCTGATGGAATCCTGTTTGTATTAAAAAGTGATGTAGCCGATGCGAGAATGCGTGTTTTTAATGCTGATGGTTCGGAAGCATCAATGTGTGGTAATGGCCTGCGCTGTGTAGCACGTTACGTATGCGAACTACTTGGGAAACCAAATGCGTTAATTGAAACGATGAAGGTAAACCTCCTCGTTGAAAAAGAGGAGGACTTGTTTCCGGAGATTCCAACCTACAAGGTCGAGATATCACCAGTATCGTTTCAATTAAAAGATTTACCATTAACATTACCAACCGATACATTAATTGCTGAAAAGATCCCATCCTTATCGGAGGATTTAACCTTTACTGCATTAGCAGTCCCTAATCCTCATCTTGTTGCAATTGTTGAAGCTGAACAACTCGAGTCAAATCTTCAATTACAGCTAAGTGGGTACGTGAATGGTCCGAATCCGTTGTTTCCGGACGGGGTTAATGTTAGTTTCGTTAAACCGTTAGGAAAAAGTGCTATTTTTGTCCGTACCTTTGAACGAGGGGTAGGATTTACCAATGCCTGCGGTACAGCGATGTCAGCCTCAACCTTAGTTACTTGTTTAGATGGGCTTAATCAGAAAGAAGAAGCGATTGAAGTATATAATCCTGGTGGTAAGGTTCGTTGTGTTGTCCATGAAACAAATGGTCAATACAAAATTGATTTAATTGGAAACGGCACGTATGTTTACAAGGCAGATGTCCAAGTAAATGAAGCAGATTATAATCAATTTACCGTGAATCAAACAAAAGTATTCACGGCCGAAACCGAACAATATGCTAAGCTTGAGGCTCACGCCAAGGAGTATATTGCACAATATATGTAACATCACTTTTTGAAAACCTGAGATAACCTAATGGCCCATTGCGTCCATTGGTTATCTCTTTTTTGTATGGTTGGTCAAAAAATCAAATATAGGTCCCATATCCTGCCTTGTCTTAGCAGCAAAATAATCTTGAAAAGGATCCCCAACCTTTTTAAGTCGTGCGATCATATTTTTTATCGTAAAATTTTCCATCGCTAGTTTTTCATTTACCTCATGCCAGTAAAGGGGGGTGGCAACCGTTGCAAGCGGGTTTCCTCTCAACGAATATGGAGCTATGATCGTCTTTCCCTCTCCATGCTGAACATAATCGACATATAATCGATTGCCACGATTTTTTTTCATTCTTTCAATCGTAAACGAATCAGGATCCTTTGAAATTAAATAGTGTGCGATAAATGAAGTAAAGGAGCGCGTCTCTTCATAACTTATTTGGTTTTCTGGAAGGGGCAAGTAAATTTGCAACCCTTTATTTCCTGATGTTTTGATAAAACTAATGAGATTTAACTGATCAAGCACCTCTTTAATGAGGAGCGCCGCCTTTATAGCCAAATGAAAATCATGTTTGGAGGGTGGATCCAGATCAAAAACTATTTCACTTGGTCCATTGCTATAGATTGTCTGAAATGGCAGATGAAATTCAATTGCTAGTTGATTGCCAAGCCACATTAATGTTTTAAGATGATTGCACACAATGTAATTAATACCATCTACTAAATGAGTATGAATAAACTCCGGTGCATAATCCGGACAATTTTTTTGATAAAAAGGTTCCCCAAACATACCATGGGGGTAGCGGATTACCGTTAAAGCACGATTTTTCAAAAAAGGCAGGATATAAGGCGATACATCCCGGAGATAGTGAAGATAATCTATTTTCGTAACATCTGGCTTTTCCCAGACTGGTTTTTCTGGATGGGTGATTTCAATCCCGGTCGGCAAGCTTTTTTGCCCTTCAGTAAACTTTTCAAATGTACAGTTTTCCGCTTTTAAATCAAAGCGGAATTGGTGAAAATGAGGCTCGCGTAATTGTTCCTCATAAACCTCTAAATATTTTATTTCAACGCAAATGGCAGGAGAAACATACACAAATTGCGAATCCTCCTTCATTTGATTTTGTTTTATGATCGAGGAAAGTGCCTGCTTTTCTTCAGGTTTAAGTCCAAACACAAACAAACCGATTGGATAAATTTTGGTTCCCTTAAAAACAGCTATATGAAAATAACCATTTTGTTTTTCGTATGCTGTAATAAAGCAAGAAACATACTTCCAATTCTTATACTTCAACCATGTCGACGAACGTTTTCCTTCCTCCCATAGACTCGTTTCTTTTTTTACGACGATTCCTTCTCCGTCATGAAGAACTACTTGATCCCAAATGGTTTGAAAGTCATGAAGGGCTGGTATCAATTGCAGTAACATGGGATTTTTTTCGTCAGGTTTAAGTGGCATTCTAAGCGAGGTAAACAGCTTCAATAATTCCTGTTTCCTTTTTGCGTACAGTTCCTTTGTAAGGGTACTTCCGTTTATCGCTAAAATATCAAATATTAATAAGTGGCATGGCTTTGACGCTGCTTTTTCGAGTATCTTATCATGTGAACGCATTCTTCCGCGCACCTGCAATGAACCGAAGTCCGCTTTAAATGGGTTTTCGAGGGAGACAAGTTCTCCGTCAAGCGTTAGCGGCAAGTATGGTTCAAATTGCTGTTTATGTTTTAAAAGAAAGCTTTCTATTTCAGGAAATAGTTCAAGCAAAGATTTCCCATTTCTACTCGTTAACGAAAGGGTATCTCCCCATTCCAAAATGGCCCGAAACCCATCATATTTTACCTCGTAAAACCAAACAGGCCCTTCAGGCACCTCAAAAGTAAGTGTCGGTAACATCGGTTTCATATAAAATCATCCTTCTTTACACATTTACCACTAACATTATTGTCCCAATAAATCCTTTCCCTCATCCATTACCAATTGTTTTATCGTATCGACGACCAGAAAAACTCACACAGTAAAAATAAACTGATTAGAATGGAGAAGTCTAAAATGCATACAATTTGGAAAGGTAGCATCAGCTTTGGTCTTGTCAATATTCCGATAAAATTGCATACCGCAACAGAAGATAAAGACATCAAACTAAGAACACTCCATAAAGAATGCCATTCACCGATTAAATATGAGAAAATTTGCCCGGTATGTGAAGTGGAGGTAAAACCAGAGGAAATCGTTAGGGCTTATGAATATACAAAAGGGAAATATGTCGTTCTGGAGGAAGACGAATTAGAAAAGTTAAAAAAAGAAAATGAAGAACGTGCTGTGGAAATTATCGATTTTGTCAAAATGGAGCAGATTGATCCAATATATTTTGATAAAACCTATTTTATGTCCCCAAATGAAGGTGCTACAAAGGCATATTCCTTGTTAAGAAAGGCCCTTTCGGAATCTTCAAAGGTTGGACTGGCCAAAATCTCGATCCGCTCAAAGGAACAAATGGCTTTGATTCGTGTTTATGAGAACACACTTGTCATGGAGACGATTCATTTTCCGGATGAGGTGCGAAAAGCGGGTGATGTTCCGAATGTACCAGAAGAAAGTAATGTATCAGAAAAAGAACTTGAAACCGCCATTTTACTAATCGACCAATTAACAACCGATTTCCAACCGGAAAAATACACGGATGAGTATCGCAGTGCTTTAATGGAGTTAATTGAGTCGAAACGAACCGGAAAAGAAATGGTTACCCCTCAAGCTAAGGAAACCGTTTCAAATGTTACCGACTTAATGGCCGCTCTACAGGCTTCTATTGATCGGACCAAGCCCCCAAAAGCTCCAGAAAAGAAAAAACGTACCTTAACCAAAGTAAAAAAGGAAGCATAAAGATCAGAATGACATTGTAGTACCATCTAAATTAGAATATGAATATGTCTTTAGAGGAAATTTGTGGTGCTAATAAGTGAAAACTGTTGACATATTAACCAATATCACATACGATGATATAGACGCTGTTAAGTTCGTTATATAATTTATATGGATATAAGTGGTCGTAGCTGCAATGAAATGTAGGCGATTTGTTTATCCCTACGTTAAATGTGAGCTACGATTTTTTTGAATTGATTATATGAAAAACTAATGGTGAATGAATTTTTTGGAGGTCATTACATGACTACAGGTAAAGTAAAATGGTTTAATGCAGAAAAAGGATTTGGATTTATTGAAGCAGCTAATGGTAACGATGTATTCGTTCACTTCTCTGCAATCCAAACAGAAGGTTTCAAAACGTTAGAAGAAGGTCAAGACGTAACGTTTGAAATCGTTGAAGGTAACCGTGGACCACAAGCAGCTAACGTTCAAAAAGCTTAATTGAACTTAAACCTGAGGTGATGCATATTCAAACCGCATCACCTCTTTTGTTGCAAAAGACATTTTATAAATTCTTCGTGTTCCTCATAGATAAGGCTCCTCATAAACGTCTATCATTATGATCCGAAAATCCCTTCCAGGAATTATTCCGAACAGAACCTGACTTTTTACTGTGGAGAATGCGCTGAATCCACATTATTTTTTTAGTGTTATTTGAAAAACCTGATTCACACTGGAGCGGCTAAGGAGCCGTAAGGATGAAAGAGAGGCAGGGCTTTCGTTGTTTTAGGAAATAAACGAAAATCGTGACTAAATTTTGTGCGGGAAAGTTTAGTAAAAAGATGAATCATTGCAAAAAATACAGTAGAAGAAATTAATTTTAGTAATCATTCTTTTTTTTGAAAAAAGAATTCTGTTTTTGATAATAATGAACATATGGAATTTTGTAAGGAGGAAATATATTTGACAACTTTTTCTGATTTTAATCTGAGCTCAGCGCTCGAGAAGGCTTTATCACAAATGGGATTTGAGGAGCCAAGTCCAATTCAGGCACAGGCTATTCCAGTCGCCTTAACGGGGAAGGACATTATTGGACAGGCACAAACTGGTACGGGTAAAACTACAGCCTTTGGTGTTCCGTTAATTGAACGGGCAAGGCTGGAGGAAACGGCTATCCAAGGTCTCGTTCTGGCACCTACACGCGAATTAGCGGTTCAGGTAGCTGAAGAATTGAATCGAATCGGACATGTTAAAGGGATTCGTACTTTACCGATATATGGCGGACAAGATATCAACCGCCAAATCAGAAGTCTAAAAAATAAGCCTCATATTATCGCGGCGACTCCTGGTCGTTTAATTGATCATATTGAAAGAAAAACAATTCGTCTGCAAAATATTCATACTGTAATTCTGGATGAAGCGGATGAAATGCTAAATATGGGATTTATCGAAGACATTGAAAAAATCCTTTCCGGTATTCCTAATGAGCGTCAAACACTGTTGTTTTCAGCAACCATGCCAAAACGAATCAAAGCACTTGCTGAGAAGTTTATGGACAATCCAGAGCATGTACAAGTAAAAGCAAAAGAAATGACGGTCAAAAATATTGACCAGCATTACTTGGAAGTTCAAGAAAAGCAAAAATTTGATGTGCTATGTAGTTTACTCGATATTCAATCACCAGAACTTGCCATTGTATTTGGCCGCACAAAGAAACGGGTCGATGAACTCGTTGAAGGTCTTATTAAACGTGGTTATGCAGCAGAAGGAATTCACGGTGACATTCCGCAAGCAAAACGGGATCAAGTTATTCGCCGTTTTAAAGAATCGACAATTGACATAATGGTAGCAACCGATGTGGCGGCCCGTGGCTTAGATATTAGCGGTGTTTCACATGTTTATAACTTTGATATCCCACAAGATCCTGAGAGCTATGTGCACCGGATCGGTCGAACAGGACGGGCCGGAAATAAGGGCTTGGCTGTTACATTTGTAACTCCAAGGGAGATTGATCATTTAAGAGTCATTGAAGATATTACTAAAAAGAAAATTGATAAAAAGCCTATCCCTAGTTTTAGAGATGTATTAGCAGGGAACCAGCAAGCGTCGATTAATAAAATTATGAATGTGGTGGATTCAGGGGATTTTGGTGAGTATAAACGTACTGCGGAAAATCTCTTGGAAGACACAGATTCGGTTACTTTACTAGCAGCTGCGTTAAAACTGTTAACAAAAGAACCTGATGCGACTCCAGTCACATTAACTGCTGTTGAGCCGCTTCGATCCAAAAAACCTAAATTTGATCGTGATCGAAATAGACGACACGATCGACCAAGAGGGAATGATCGTCCAAAAAATAATAATGACAGATGGTCTAGAAACGAAAAAGGAAAAAGACGTTCAAGACCTCGTCCGTAATTTATTTCATTTTTTGGTATTATTTTTGGGTGTTTGTCCCATATTATATAATGTTTAGTGGAAATTTTGCTATATGTTAACTAGGAGGATTTTTAATGGAAACTGGTAAGGTAAAATGGTTTAACAGCGAAAAAGGTTTTGGTTTTATTGAGCGTGAAAATGGGGACGATGTATTTGTTCACTTTTCTGCAATTCAAGGTGATGGCTATAAGACGTTAGAGGAAGGTCAGACCGTTTCCTTTGAAGTTGAGCAAGGAAATCGTGGACCTCAAGCCGTTAACGTTCACAAGCAATAAATTTTCGTTTTGCAAATGGAAATATATTTCCAAATTCGATTATTTGAAAAATGCCGCTAAAGGCGGTATGATAAAAGTAACTTTTGATTAATGTTTAGATGAAATTCACTGATTATAAAGAGTAACATTTGTTGTGCACTTTTTATATTCAGTGAATTTTTCATTTTGTTTATAAATAAAACATAATCGCGAAAATGACTCTGTTTAAGTACGAAATTGTTTTTGATCACTCTGTTGGAGCGGAGGGTGCGAGACTCCTGCGGGAGAAGGTGTCACGGGAGACCCCACAGGCGCTATGGCGCCGAGGAGGCTCCCGGACTCCCCCTAAGGTGCGCGAGCACCTGAAGCGGAAATCAACAGCCAAATTAAACAAAAATAATTACTGGAGGTAGATAGGATGGCTTTCGGGAGAAGAATTGTCGAAGAAATCATTACAGTTGAAACAAAGGTTTGGGAATGTGAATCAGAGAACTGCAATTGCTGGGTTCGCGATAATTTTAAAAGCTCAACTGTTCCAAAATGTCCTATCTGTAACAGTGATATGGTATCAACTACAAAGTTACTTCAATCCGTTGATAATCATAATAAGTGTTTTTAAATCTTATCTTAAAGTAATAATGTGGAAGCGCCCGTTTAACAAAAACGGGCGCTTCTCTTTTCTTATTAAGCTGTTGGAAGATGTTCTTTGCAAAAAGCAAAAACCATTTCTAATTCATCATCTTCTAATGCTAAATCAATATATTTTTCTGTTGAGTTTTCGAGAAGGCTGTAACTCATAATTTTTTCCTGTTCTTTGTCAATGACATACAATGCCTTTAACAAAAGACCATTTTCATTAAAAAGCTCATCATCCTCATCCACTTCAATATCTAAGAAAAATTCAAAGCGGTCACCACTTAAAATTCCAAACGGATCTTCCAACTTTTCAACCGCATATCCTGTAATCTTCATTTTGTTCATCCCTTATTCATTAATTAAAATTATTTCTTCCTTGTTTATTATATACATAATATAACCATAGAAAAAAGTGCTCTATTCCTAATCTGGTTAACAACTTGCGAATAATCTGTCATAAAACCCTTCGCGTGAAGATATGTTGTTATGAATATAGGGGAGGGAAGACAGCTGAAATGAGAAATTATCAACAATCTGCCAGGTTTGAACATGGGTTTTGGTTGCAAATTCTCGGTGATCATGGTCGTTTTATACATGATTCCTTAGCTCCGACAGAAATTGAAAGCATAGAGACAGCAAATGATTTCATCCGAACCTTTGATCAGCTGCTAAGTGAAGTGGAAGCAGGTGATTTAGTTCAACTCAGTATCCGTGCCTTAGCGGAAGCAAAAAGAATTCGTTTATTTAAACTTGAAATCCTCTCAAAATTGCTTCAAGGAACCATTAAAATTCATCTTCCTCCGACCTTTGTTAATCATATGGTAAATGAAGTAGAAGAGTATATTCGTGTCTTGGATTACTTACAAAGAGAGGAGGTCCCCCCTATCTTCCACGAGCTTCACCACCATAATGTTTGGCTGTTAGATGGAGCGGGTCATGCTGCTGCGATAGCGAGTAAACTGGATCCGGTTGAAAAGCATTTAAAAGAAAAGAGTGAACGATACACCAAACATTTCGAGGACTTTTATTTAAAAGCAGTGGAACTGACCGGCTACTTACGAACGAATTTAACTGAATTTCCGGCTTTGCGGAAGTTTAACTCAGACGTTTCTCTCCATATGACCCTTTTTATGAATTTTCTCAACGAATTAGAAGAGCTGGAACTAACGAATCAAGCGCTTGGAACCTTTTCAGCTTTGATGGCTGATCATATGGCGAGGGAGGAATGCTATTACTTAACAAAGGTAGCTCAATCTGCACAGAACCCAATGCCAAACTGTGACCCCACTAAGCCTAGGCAAACAAAATGATCGTATAAAATTGATAAGTTTTTTTATTGAATTGCACATTAATTGGTTGATTATTGGAAATGCTATCAGAGAAAAGATAAGAAAAATTTTGGAAAGAGGATTGACAATTTATCAGAAAGTTTATAATATTAGTTTTAACAATTAACAAATAATCTGGCGTTGACAAAGAGTAGTAACTTAAATGGATTCTTTAGAGAGCTGATGGTTGGTGTAAATCAGTGCTGAAATTTAAGTGAATGGACTTTCGAGCCTCCAAACCGAAATGATCAAGAAAAGTAGGCTTTGGCGAAGGGTCTCATCGTTACAAGAGACGGGTATTCAAGCATACGCTTTGATACTTTTTAAGTGAGCTAATATTTTTTAGCTAATGAAGGTGGCACCACGGGTCTCTCGTCCTTTTTATTGACGAGAGGCCCTTTTTGTTTTTATAAATAAATAATTGAATTCGATGATTAAGAATAGTACACAGAATTTCTTTTGTAACAGAGAGCCGGGAATGGTGGAAACCGGTACGAAGATAATGTGGAATGGACTTATGAGTGATTTCCTGAACGATAGTAGGGTTATCCGGTTTTCACCGTTATATGATGGGGAGTGAAGGTATTCCTTACTCCGAAAGTGGGTACAACAATTTCGCTTGTACCAATCGAGGTGGCACCGCGGTCAATTATCGTCCTCTATATACACATCCACTGTGTATATAGAGGATTTTTTTATTGGTGAATATTGATTTTGAATAGATTTTTGCGAAATTTGCGAGACTCCTGCGGGAACGTGAGACAGGTGAGACCCCGCAGGGAGGAACGACCGAGGAGGCTCACGGGCGAACCCGCGGAAAGGGAGCGGATTTCGCAAAAATAAAACGAAACAAGGGGGTAATGGAATTGGAAAAATTATTAAACCCATCCAATGGTTTAATTGAGCAAATTGAAGGGGATACGTTAACACCGATTTCAATCTTTCAAAAAATAAGCGGAAAGAAAAAATTCTTATTAGAGAGTTCATTGAAATACGAAAACTCAGGCAGATACTCTATCATAGGCTCCGACCCGGTTTTGGAAGTAAAAGGATTTGGGGAAGAAAATCAAATCATAACCGACGGAGGCATCCAAACCATTAAAGGGAAAACGTTAGATATTGTCAAAACGATTCTCCCGCACTACCAAATGCTTGAGGTCGGGTTTCCGTTCGTAGGCGGCGCGGTTGGGTATGTTGGGTATGATGCCATTCGTCAATACGAAAAGATTGGCGAGCAGCCATTAGACGAATTAGAAATGCCAGACATTCATTTAATGTTTTATGAACAGGTTATTATTTATGATCACCTTGAGCAAAAGGTATATTTAGCCGCTTCTCCCATTCTAGAAGAAACGAATGAAGTTAAGCTATCCGTGTTAAATCAAAAGCGAAAAGATGAACTTCAGGCAGAGTTTCATATTGAGGAGCCGGAAAAAGTATCGTTGTCTTCATTTCAAGCAACGATCAGTAAAGAAAAATTTATGCGAAATGTTGAAATTGCAAAAGAATATATATCACAGGGGGATATTTTCCAGGTAGTATTATCGCAAAGAATGCAAGCTAGCATTGAAGGCGATCCGTTTTCTTTTTACCGAAAACTTAGAATTTCGAATCCATCTCCATATATGTACTACTTGGATTTTGAAGATTATGTTGTAGCTGGATCTTCTCCGGAGAGTTTAGTAAAAGCTAATCAATCATTGGTGATCACCAATCCAATTGCAGGTACAAGACCAAGGGGTAAAAACTCAGAAGAAGATATACAGCTAGAGAAAGACTTGGTTGCTGATGAAAAGGAATTAGCTGAGCATCGGATGCTCGTTGACCTTGGCAGAAATGACCTTGGGAAGATCTGTAAGTTTGGCTCCGTCGATGTTCATAAATATATGGCAGTAGAAAAGTATAAGCATGTTATGCATCTAGTTTCCGAAGTAAGCGGACACTTAGCTGATCAACATAAGAGTGCAGATGCCCTAATATCATGTCTTCCGGCAGGAACTGTATCTGGCGCACCAAAGATTAGAGCGATGGAGATTATCAACGAACTTGAGCAAGTAAAAAGAGGAGTTTACTCGGGGGCTGTAGGATACTTTTCAGTCAACGGAAACATGGATTTTGCCTTGGCGATTCGCACGATGGTCATTAAAGATAACAAAGCATATATTCAAGCCGGTGCTGGAATTGTCTATGATTCTGTTCCGGAGAAAGAATATGAAGAAACCATTCATAAACTAAAAACATTTTTGGAGGATCCTGATGATTTTATTAATCGATAATTATGATTCTTTTACTTATAACTTATTCCAATATTTTGGGGAACTTGGTGAGGAGATTAAGGTAATTAGGAATGATCAATTAACTATTGAAGACATACAAAAATTAAATCCTGAGGCGATTATTTTGTCACCAGGTCCTGGGCGACCTGAAAATGCAGGGATTTGTGTAGAGGTTATTCGATCTTATTATCAATCAATTCCAATCTTAGGAATTTGTCTTGGCCATCAAGCAATAGGCTATGCGTTTGGTGCAACAATCGAAAGAGCAGGAAATATCATGCACGGGAAGACCTCAACGGTTGAACATTCCTGCACTGAGTTATTTGCAGAGCTGCCGCAGCATCTTGAGGTAATGAGATATCACTCTTTAGTGATCAATCCTCAAACTCTTCCAGAGGAATTAATCGTTACCGGGGTTGCTACGAGTGATGATGAGGTCATGGCGATTAAGCATAAACAATATCCGGTTTTTGGACTTCAATTTCATCCGGAATCAGTGGGTACGATTGATGGTAAACAAATGTTAGCGAATTTCCTTAAAGAAATTAGAAAGGAGACAAACTGATGAAATCATTTCTTGAACAATTATCTGAGCAACGCTCATTGACGGAAGCGGAAATGGAAAATGCAGTTAAGCACTTATTTTCAGATGAAATTTCCGATAGCGAAATGGCCGCTTTTTTAATCGGTTTAAAAATAAAGGGAGAAACAGTCGATGAAATTATCGGATTGGTCAATGTAATGCGTCAGTACGCACTGCCTTTTTCAAACCAAATCCCAAATGTAATCGATAATTGCGGAACAGGCGGAGACGGATCGAAAAGCTTTAACATCAGCACCACTTCGGCCTTTGTCATGGCCGGTGCCGGTATCACCGTTGCGAAGCACGGTAATCGCAGCATCTCCAGTAAAACGGGAAGTGCAGATGTGCTGGAGCATTTAGGGGTCAATTTAAATATCCCTTCTGAAAGCTCTGAGCAAATTTTAAATGAGGCAGGAATTACCTTTTTGTTTGCGCCATTCGTTCACCCTAAGGTAAAAAGAATTATGAAGGTGCGACGGGACCTGCGGATTCCGACGATCTTTAATTTAATCGGACCATTAACGAATCCTGTAAACTTAGATTATCAGTTACTAGGAATCTACCGTCGTGATTTACTGGAAATGTTTGCGGAAGTATTGTTAAGACTTGGTCGGAAGCGTGCTGTTGTTTTAAATGGCGCAGGATATATGGACGAAGCCTCTTTACAGGGGGAAAATCACTTGGTGATTATCGATCAAGGCACGATAACGAAGAAAATTCTTGTTCCAGAAGAAGTGGGATTACCGAATTATACGAATCAAGATATTGTCGGCGGTGATGCGAAAGTAAATGCAGAAATCCTTCGCGGGATTTTAAATGGTGAAAAAGGCGCCCGCCGTGATACGGTTTTACTTAATGCTGGTATTGGAATTTATTCGGCCCAGAAGGCTGATTCGATTGAGGAAGGAATCGCTATAGCGAAAGAAAGTATTGATTCTGGTGCAGCAAAAGGAAAATTAGAGCAATTGATTGAATTAAGTCAAAGGTATCAACAAGAGGTGATATAAATGGGAACTATTTTGGATCGGATTATTGAAGTTAAAAAAACCGAATTGGATTACTTACGAGGTTTGGAATTAGCGAATGGCGTTCCTCGTTCAAAACGATCATTTATTGAAAAATTAGCACATGCAAACGAAATGAAAATTATCGCGGAATTTAAGCGGGCTTCTCCCTCAAAAGGGGATATTAACCCTCATTTAAACCCACAAGACCAAGCGCAATTATATGCTCAATATGGTGCTGACGCAATGTCTGTATTAACGGATACATCGTTTTTTAAAGGCTCGTTTGCTGACCTGCAGGCAGTTCGGAAAGTGATTGATTTGCCGATTTTATGTAAAGATTTTATGATTGATCCAATTCAAATTGACGTCGCTTATGAGGCGGGTGCTGACCTCATTCTGTTAATCGCCGCTGCGCTCGAACAGTCCCAGCTTGTTGAGCTTTATCAATACGCTGAAGCGAAAGACTTAGAGGTTCTTGTGGAAATACACGATGAAGATGACCTAAAGAAAGCCTCTGCTGCTAAACCAAAGTTAATTGGAATTAATAATCGTAATTTAAAAACGTTTGAGGTGAATCTTTCTTGCACAGAAAATCTGGCTCCTTTAGTAAAAGAAACGGGAGCACACTTAATCAGTGAAAGCGGATTGAAATCAGTTGCCGATGTGGATCGGGTTAAAGATGCAGGGGCTCAAGGGATTTTAGTTGGCGAGACGTTCATGACAGCCCCTAATCTAAAAGAGACTTTCCGACAATTAAAACGGCCGCTGCGGACGGTGCAATAACATGAAAGTGAAAATCTGTGGAATTACCGATATTGATACAGCCGTAACGGCCGTTTCCTGTGGAGCGGATGCGATCGGTTTCGTTTTTGCAGAAAGTAAGCGAAAAATAGACCCGGCTGAAGCAAGAAAAATTGTTGACCAGCTCCCTGCTCATATCGAAAAAGTTGGCGTGTTTGTTAATGAAACAAAAGAGCGAATAGCTGAAATTATTTCTGAAGCAAAATTAACGATGGTTCAGTTACATGGCGATGAATCACCAGCATTTTGTGAATCTATTTCTGTTCCGGTAATTAAAGCGTTTAGTATAGGTTCGGAACAAGACCTCAGCAAAATAACTGGATACAAGAGCCAATGGATTTTACTCGATAGTCCTTCGGGTAAGTATCGAGGGGGAAATGGAACCTCTTTTAATTGGGAAATCTTAAGCGGATCAAAATTCCCTGACAAAAAGGTGATCCTTGCCGGTGGTTTAAACGAAGAAAATGTCGAAAGAGCCATTCGAATTGCCCGGCCGTTCATGATTGATGTTAGTTCCGGAGTGGAAACGGACGGAAAAAAAGATAAACAAAAAATAAAGAGCTTCATAGATAAAGCAAAGAGTTTAAGTTAGAGGAGGAAATAAAAAATGACAACCTATACTTTACCAGATGCAAAAGGGCATTTTGGACAATATGGTGGCAAGTATATTCCTGAAACGTTAATGAAGGCCGTTTCGGAATTAGAATCTGAATATGACAAGGCACTAAAGGATGAAGCTTTCCTTCAGGAATTTAAAGAACTGTTAACTGACTATGTTGGTCGGGAAACGCCGCTTTATTTTGCAAAAAACTTAACAAACTATGCAAATGGCGCCAAAATTTACTTAAAACGAGAAGATCTCAACCATACGGGGGCCCATAAAATTAACAATGCGATCGGGCAGGCCTTATTGGCTGTTCGAATGGGCAAGCGCAAAATTGTTGCGGAAACTGGAGCGGGTCAACATGGTGTTGCTACCGCAACTGCCTGTGCGTTATTAGATTTAGAATGTGTTATTTTCATGGGTGAAGAGGATATAAGACGACAAAAACTCAACGTGTTTCGAATGGAGCTTCTTGGAGCGAAAGTTGTAAGCGTAACGTCTGGAAGCGCAACGCTTAAGGACGCCGTAAATGAAGCGTTACGTTACTGGGTTTCTCATGTGGAAGATACACACTATATTTTAGGGTCCGTGACGGGTCCACATCCATTCCCAAGGATTGTCCGTGATTTTCAAAGTGTAATCGGAAACGAAACTAGACAGCAGCATCTTGAAAAGGAAGGGAAACTGCCGGATGCTGTAGTTGCTTGTATCGGTGGAGGCAGCAATTCAATGGGGATGTTCTATCCATTTATTAATGATGATGGTGTGAAATTATACGGAGTGGAGGCAGCTGGTCATGGAATCAATACGGACCGCCATGCCGCTTCTCTAACCAAGGGAAAACCAGGGGTTTTACACGGAGCCTGTATGTATTTGCTCCAAGACGAACACGGTCAGGTTCAAGAAGCTCATTCCATTTCGGCAGGGTTAGATTATCCTGGTGTCGGTCCAGAGCATAGCTATTTAAAAGATATTGGCCGGGTCTTCTATGATTCTATTTCCGATGATGAAGCACTCGAAGCGTTACAATTGTTATCAAAATTAGAGGGGATTATCCCAGCTTTAGAAAGTTCGCACGCGGTTGCGTATGCTCTTAAATTAGCACCAACAATGGATAAGGACGAAAGCCTTGTCATTTGCTTATCTGGTCGGGGAGATAAGGACGTTCATACTGTTAAGGCAAGATTAGGGGGAGAGGAATAATGGTCAATCGAATTGAACAGTCATTTGGTACGTTAAAGGAGAAAAAAGAAAAAGCATTTGTTCCTTATATCATGGCTGGGGATGGCGGCCTTGATGTTTTAGCAGATCGTCTAAAATTCCTTGAAAAATGCGGGGCAAGTGCTGTTGAGGTGGGCATTCCATTTTCGGATCCTGTCGCCGATGGTCCTACGATCCAACGTGCTGGACTTAGAGCGTTGGAACATGGAACAACCTTAAAGAATGTCTTGGACACCATTGCGGCTGTTCGAAGTCAGCTTCAAATCCCAATTATTATCATGACATATATGAATCCGATCATTGCCTTTGGAATTCAAAATTTTGCAGAGCAAGCTCAACAATCAGGAATTGACGGCTGTATCATCCCGGATTTACCGATTGAAGAGGAGGAAATCATCGAACCGCAGCTTGAAAAATTGGGAATTGAACTGATTCGACTCGTAACGTTAACAAGTTCGGTTGAACGTCTTGAAGCTATTTCTGCCAAAGGAAAAGGATATGTGTATGCTGTTACGGTTACTGGGATTACCGGTGCTAGAAATGGATTCGATGAAAATCTTGGTGAATTTCTGCAAAAGGTAAAATCAATCAGCTCCATCCCTGTTTTAGCAGGGTTTGGCATTTCAACTCCTGAGCATGTTAAAGAGGTAAGCCAGTATTGTGATGGGGTTATTGTAGGAAGTAAAATCGTGGACTTATTTGAACAAAACAAATTGGATGAAATTGAAGCACTAATTAAATCAGCAAAAACGGTCATTGCTTAGTATAAAGAAAAAGGGACTCCTTGAGTCTCTTTTTTTCAGAGAAAGTACATAAATGATCACAAATGTCTATTGACAAATTTTAAAATTATTTCTCGGGAAAGCGCAAAATTAGACATTTTTTTTCGAATTTGTGTCGAAAATAGTAAAATTTTATGTTTGTTGAATGGGTGATAGAACAAGTAATACCTTTATTCGATAAAATCAGGAATTTTATCTATACCAATGAAATAAATTGATACCATTCGTGCTATTTGTTACAGCGCGGTGTTGGAAAAACCGATATACTTTATTACATCAATGAATCCTTTGCTTTTTTAGTCAGCCCGATGTGACCGGAATGCTGGTATAGGGAAGGGTTAATCGTAATCACCAGAGCCGTTCTATTTGATGAATAAATTGGGGGAAATGAAGCAAATGTATATTTACGAAATGATCTTGGACATCTTAGAAAAAAAGGGCCCTACGTCAATTCCGTCCATTTGCCAGGAAATGAATCAACTAACCTGGAATGACCAGGATGAGGATAGATTGGTTCAACTCTCACAAATAAAAACTGCAATTAGAAGAAAAAAAGACTTGTTTAAAGTAGAAGATAATGTTGTGTTTATTGATCCAGAAAAGGACATTCAACTTTTAACCATAAATATCGGAGACGCTTTTGAACCGTCTATAACGGTTAAAGTTGATTTTATAAGAAATCGTTTTTCCTTCTTCGTATGGCATTTCGATTCAAAGCTAAGCTCGAAAAACAGTCTTCAGCCAGTTCAGCCTTGTGGCAATTTGGAAGATTTTAAAAAGGAACTGTATCGAATCAAACCGTGGGAATGGAGGGCTGATTATCAGCCTGAAGGTATGGTTCTTGATGGGATATTTTGGTCGATGAAACTTGTAACGAAGGGCAAAGTTTATGAAAGTGAAGGTATTCAATGTTTTCCGAAAGAATGGACTAAACTTTGCAAAAGTCTTTCAAAATTAACTGGTTTCAATTTCTATTAACAGCTACTGGGATAACCCGGTGCTGTTTTTTTCTGTAGGTATCCTTTCAAAAAAATTGAATCTTCTCCTCAACTGCGAAATAATGGAAGAAAAACAATTTGTGGATGCAAAGGAGAGACGTTCTAATATGAAATTTCAACAATTAGATACGCATGCTGATCGGCTTAAACTAATGGATCAATTGAAGTCCAAATTTTTCGAGCGTGCCGGTCAAATCGATGTGGAAGGTCTTTTTCCTTTCGAAAATATAACTGAGCTTCAGCAGAGTGGTTACACTTCATTAACTGTCCCGCATCAATATGGCGGAATGGGTATTTCCTTAGCTGAAATGCTCATGCTTCAGGAGAAGATCGCTGAAGGTGATGGAGCCACTGCTTTATCAATCGGTTGGCATATGGGAATAATCAAGAACTTAACTGAAAAAAGAACGTGGTCTGAACCTATTTTTAAAAAAATATGCGAAGATGTTTTAAACGGTTCTTTAATAAATGCAGCAGCTACTGAACCACAAACCGGCAGTCCAACGCGCGGGGGGAGACCGTTTACATCTGCGGTTGAACAAAATGGGGGCTGGACAATAACTGGTCGAAAAAGTTTTACGACAATGGCCCCAGTCCTTAACTATTTTATTGTAAGTGCCTCATTGGAAGACGGTGGGGTTGGTAATTTTCTTATTCCTAGGGAGGTCCCGGGATTATCGATTGAGGAAACATGGGATAGCATTGGGTTAAGGGGAACTGGAAGCCATGATTTAGTGTTGGAGAATGTTCGAATCGATAAAGAGTTTATGGTCGAAAAGATTCAGCCTGGTCAAAAACAAGCAAACGGATGGCTCCTTCACATTCCTGCTTGTTATTTGGGAATTGCCCAAGCAGCACGCACCTATGCGATCAATTTTGCTGCTGAATATTCGCCATCGAGTATTACGGGATCGATTGTCGAACTCCCAAATGTTCAACAAAAAATTGGTGAGATGGAATTATTGTTATTACAATCTCGTCATTTCCTCTATTCTGTTGCTAATTTATGGGATGAGAGAAGTGATTCTGAAAGAAGGGATATGCAACCAGAGCTAAGTGCGGTAAAGCATTCGGTTACAAATTCTGCACTTGCAATAGTAGATTTAGCGATGCGAATTGTCGGTGCTAAAAGCTTGTCACTAAAGTGTCCTTTGCAACGATATTATCGGGACGTACGGGCAGGACTGCATAATCCGCCAATGGATGATATGACAATAAGCTTGCTTGCTAGGAGTGCCATACAATCCATTACCAAACCGTAACTGAGGAATGAAAGATACTCGTAAATGGAAATAATAGAAAAATGGGATATTAATCCAACATTATTTCAAATGGAGTGTTTTTTATGAAAAAAAATGAACCAACTTTTTCAAAAGATCAAAAGGATCAATTTCATCATTATTTAGAAGAAGAAATCACTCGAATTAGCGTTGAAGAGGAAGAGGAGCGAACAAAGCAGGAACTAAAGTCCGATCATCAGAGCTTGGAATAAAGGCAATATTTTTAACAAATCCGTAATTGACCCGAAGTTTATAATGGTTACCTCTATAATATTTAAATTTTTTGGGATAAAATAGGGATATTGATTTTTTTGGATTATGTGGGGGTAATGACCTTGATTGATATATCAATTGAAGAATTTTTTAAAAAGAAAAATGCAGTCCCGGTAGATGTTCGCTCACCTGAGGAATTTTCAGAGGGAACGATACCGGGAGCCATAAATATCCCGTTGTTTAATGATGTGCAACGGAAGGAAGTCGGGACCATTTACAAACAGGTTGGTCAAGAGCAAGCAAAGTGGCGTGCCATGGAATTGGTTTCACCTTCGCTCCCTTCTATGCTGGCAAAAATAAAAGATCTTGCAGCAGACGGTTCAGACCCGGTTTTGTTTTGCTGGAGAGGTGGAATGCGCAGTAAATCAGTGGCAACCTTTCTTGAATTTTCGGGATATCCTGTTTATCGGATAGAAGGAGGATATAAGGCATATCGCCAAAATATTTTAGAGAAACTCCCTTCGATGGTTCCCGATAAAATGGTGGTATTGCACGGAATGACGGGAGTAGGAAAGACGGAAATTTTAGCTCAGTTATCCGAAAAGGGATATCCTGTTCTGGACTTAGAGGGGCTTGCAGCGCATAAGGGCTCGATTTTCGGTTCAATCAATCCGTCACACTTTGATGGGAATAATCAAAAAACATTTGATGGATTACTATATTCAAGATTGTCTGAGCTAAACAATGCTTCTTATCTTATCGTTGAAGCAGAAAGTAAAAGAATTGGGAAGGTAACCCAGCCCCCAGAATTGCTTGACAAAAAATATGCCGGTTTACATTTTTATCTTTATTCTTCTATACCAAACCGAGTTGAACGAATCTATCGTGAATATGTTGAACCGTTTTATAGAGAGGATTGGTTTCACCCTCAAGTGAAGGAAAAATTATCGGTAATCATTAAACGCGTAAAGAATATAACAGTTAAAGAAGCACTTGAAACAGAACTGGAGAATCAACATTATCGACCTTTCATCTCCTTGCTTCTTGAACATTACTACGATCCCCGCTATCAGCATAAGCTTGACGAGTATGGCGGAGAATTTATAAAAATTGATGCAGATCATCAAGACGAAGCAGTTTATGAAATTGCTGAAAAAATAGAAGCTGAATTTTCAAAGCAGCCGTCATAATTTTTAGCGCAAAAACCTATGAAGCCAACGGGCCCATAGGTTTTTGTGTGAGAAGCTTTATTCTTTTTCTGCAGTGTTTAAGTGAAGGGGAGGAGGAATCAACCAGCCCTTTTCTTTGTTTAAGCGCAAAAATTTGCCGCCTAACTGCATTTTTGCAGTATGAAATAGACCAAACATCATCGGAATATCCTCGCGAATGGCCTGTCCAATAATTTGACTGCAGGCAATTAAGCCTTGGGCGATATCTTTTGAAATAGAAGCGGCAATTTCAGGGTCATTAAATCTTGCACCCACCGGAATAGCTTCCAAATCAGCCACAGGGCGTTCAGGAGGAGAAGGCGGAAGTCCCACCCCATTTATTTTTAGCAATTCTTCTGTCTGATGAATTTCTTGTTTCAGCCCCTCCATAGCTTCTTCAATTAACCTTTTTAGGTCCTTATCACCTGTATGATTTGAATAGGTTTGATAGCCAGCAAGCATTCCTTTAGCAGCTAATAAATACCCCCATACGCCAAATACCTCACCATAGTGAAGCGGTTCATCCTGCGGATTCCCACTTAAAATACCCATAACGACACCCCTAAAGTTTAGTTTAGTCAATTTACTACTCCTTTGTGGATCTTCAAATCCTTTTTTACTTTTTGAAAAACCGATAAAAAATATTCTTATAATTAAATCGTGTTACACTATTTTTTTCTACTTCTTCCAGTTGCACCAATTGCTTTATCCGTATTTTCTTGACTGTTATAGTCTGAAGAATTAAAGCCACCTTTATTATCAACCTTTTCATTGCTTATATAAGCGGATTGATGTTTTTTCTGGATTTCATTAAATTTATTAAAGTTTTCATTTACCATGAATTTCACTCCTTAAAAAATGTACTCCTACATTATCATCAGATTTGAATGATGTTTTTATTCAGAACGATAAACAATCATGAAGAATGAAAGAGGAGTACTTTGGAAAACTAAGCTTATAAAAAGGCTGTGTTAAAGAACAATGTTGATCTTGAGCATTCTGTTGAATGGAGCGGAAGGTGCGAGACTCCTGCGGGAGAAGGTGTCACGGGAGACCCCACAGGCGCTTTGCGCCGAGGAGGCTCCCGGACTCCCCCTAAGGTTCGGGAGCACCTGGAGCGGAAATCAACAGCCCAATTTAAAAAGCGAATGATAAGAAAGATGACTCAAAGCATTATTTTTCCCATTTACGTTTTTGAAAGGAGTTCGAATATGCTTACATCACAGCAATTATCCAATTTCCAAACGCAATTAAATAATGAGAAAAAGGAATTATTGGAAAGGTTTGATCAAAACGACCATTTTGGGTTACAAAGAGGTCACTACCATGAGGCGATGGGAGAGTTATCGAGCTACGATAATCATCCAGCTGATGAAGGAACGGACCTTTATGAAAGAGAAAAGGACATTGCGTTAAATGAGCATGAAGAGCTCCATTTAAAAAATATAGATAAAGCACTACAAGCAATTGAACAAGGAACCTATGGGAAGTGCGAGGTGTGTGGGACTGAAATACCACTTGAACGACTTGAAGTACTTCCTACTACTACTTATTGTGTAAAACATACTCCTGATGAGGATATTTCTTATAAACGTCCACTTGAGGAAGGTGTATTGCTTCCGCCGTTTGGAAAATTTGATTTAGATGAAGAAGATGAATCTGTTGTCTATGATGCCGAGGATTCATGGCAAGAAGTAGCAGAGTGGGGCACTTCTGAAACCCCTTCAGACTTTGCGTTTCCAAATGACCGCTATGAAAACAGTTATAATGAGGCCGATGAAAACATCGGGTATGTAGAGGATTTTGAGAATTTCGTTGGAAATGATATGTATGGAAAAAATGTAACGGTTTATCCAAACGAACAGCATGATCATTATGAAGAAGCTCTCGATGAGGAAGGAATTATGACAGCCTTTGGAGATTTACCTCCCGTTGAACATGACCCTTACACAGAGGATGAAAAATAAAGAAAACTCGCCAGGGGGCGAGTTTTCTTTATTTCTTATATCCTTCGCGAGGAATTAAAATGTCCTAATAAACAAGTTGGTTAGTCATTTTTTAATACGGTAAAATATCTTGCATCTGGATGAGCAAATACCATACCTGAAACGGATGCTTCAGGTTCCATCATAAAGCCTTCAGTTAAACGTACCCCAATTTCTTCAGGCTGCAAAAGCGAGAAGAGCTTTGTTTGGTCCTCTAGCTCAGGACATGCCGGGTATCCAAAAGAGTAACGCTGACCTTGGTATTTGGCTGAAAAGCGATCCTTCATTGTAAACTCAACAGGATCCGGGAATCCCCAACGATCGCGCATCTGTCTGTGGATAAGTTCTGCGAGTCCTTCTGCACTTTCTAAAGCTAAAGCCTGAAGGGCGTGGCATTCCAAGAATCTTCCTTCTGCCTTTAATTGCTCGGCAACTTCACGAATTCCAGGACCAGCTGTAACAGTAAAGAATCCAACATAATCCATTTGGCCGCTCTCAACGGACCTAATATAATCACTCAAGCAAAGATGTGGTTCTGTGCTTTGGCGAGGGAAATCAAACTCTTGCAGCACTTTTTGCTGATCTTGCGGATCATAGATAAAGATCTTGTTCCCTGAACTTTGTGCAGGAAAGAAGTGATAGACAGCAGCTGGCTGAATCCAGTTATTCTTTTTTGCATCCTCGATCAATTGAGTAACCATTTCATTAATTTTGACGGCTTTTTCATCGCCTGATGCAAGCAGCTTTTCGATATTACCCTTAACACCTAAATGATGTCCTAAAAGCATCTGTTTATTAATATAGGGTTCAATATGGGCTAAGGTATAGCTTTTGACAACATGACGGTCAGTATCCTTTGGCAAATATACCGGAACGTCTGTCCGAACATTAGATCCTACTCTAACTGCAGTTGCAACACTGCTCGTCTTTACAACCTCAGCTTGTTGATCTAACAATGATCTCTTTGTTTCTTTTTCTAGAACTAATTTCTCAAGATCAGCAGGATTTTGCAGCTGATTGGCTAAGTCTAATCCATTCATAGCATCTTTGGCATACAAAACAATCCCGTCATATTCCTTTGAAATCTTTGTATCGGTGAATTTTCGAGATAAAGCAGCTCCACCAACTAAAATAGGAACATTAATTCCTGATTGCTTCATATCATGGGCGGTAATCACCATTTGTTGAGCTGATTTAACTAATAGTCCTGACAAGCCTACGATATCTGGTTCTTCCTTCTTAATCGCAGCAACAAGGTCAGCAGGGGTTACTTTAATTCCCAGATCAATTACATCGTAGCCATTGTTGCTTAAAATAATGTCGACAAGATTTTTACCAATGTCGTGAACATCACCTTTAACAGTAGCTAATATAATTTTCCCTTTCGAAGCGGTTGAACTGTCTTTTTCCATATGTGGTTCAAGGAACGCAACAGCCGCCTTCATAACTTCCGCACTTTGCAGGACCTCGGCAACAATTAATTGATTATCATTAAAGAGCCGCCCAACTTCCTTCATCCCAACCATTAACGGGCCGTTGATAATGTCAAGCGGGGCAGGGTACTTTGATAATGCTTCGTCTAAGTCTGGAATTAACCCTTCTTTTGTTCCCTCTACGATATAGTAGCTTAATCGTTCCTCTAATGTCATATTTGGTACGGTCTGTTTTGCTTCCTTCTTTTTGTCACGATAAAAATCGGTAAAGGTTGCGAGCGTTTCATCGGTTGTTTCAAATAAAAGCTTTTCAGCTAGTGCAACCTCCTCTTTAGAAATCGAGGCAAATCTTTCAAGCTTTTCTGTGTTTACAATCGCATAATCCAAGCCTGCCTGAGTACAGTGGTATAAGAAAACAGAGTTTAAAATTTCTCTGCCTACCCCAGGTAAACCGAAGGAAACATTACTGATACCAAGAACCGTTTGTGTTTTTGGGAATGCTTCTTTTATCATTCGAATCCCATCAACCGTTGCTTTCGCTGAGCCAATGTATTGTTCATCACCCGTTCCAACAGGGAAGACTAACGGGTCAAAAATAATATCCTGGGGCTGAATTTTATATTTGTTGACGAGTAAGTCATAAGAACGTTTGGCAATTTCCAGCTTACGCTCTGCCGTAACGCCCATGCCCTTTTCATCAATCGTTCCAACGACCACGGCAGCTCCGTAGCGGTGGATTAATGGTGTAATCGCCGCAAAGCGTTCTTCACCGTCTTCAAGGTTAATTGAGTTAATAATCGCTTTTCCTTGCGAATAGGTGAGGGCTTTTTCGATAACTGCTTCATCAGTGGAATCAATAACAAGAGGTACCTTGACTTTTTTGACCACTTCTTTAATAAAGCCCTCCATATCCTGTAATTCATCGCGGTCTGGATCGGCAAGACATAGGTCAATGACATGGGCACCGCCTTTGACTTGAGCTCTGGCAATTTCAGCAGCTTCCTCAAATTTTCCTTCGCCAATCAAACGCTTGAACTTGCGGGAACCAATGACATTTGTGCGTTCACCGACCATGATTGGACGTAGGGTAGGATCATCATAAATAAATGGCTCAATCCCGGAAACCATATGAGTTGAATTTTCTTCTGGAGTGTGGGGTTGATAATTTTTCATAACGTCAGAAATAGCCTTAATATGTGCCGGGGTTGTCCCACAGCAGCCTCCGACAATGTTTAACCAACCTTCCTTTGCAAAATCGGACAGCTTTTTAGCTAATATATCAGGTGTTTCATGATAATGACCTTCCTCATCCGGTAAACCGGCATTAGGATAGCAAATGACAGAGGTAGAAGCGAGATTGGCCAATGAGCGAATATGGTCCTGCATAAATTCAGGACCGGTTGCACAATTCAATCCAACCGCGACAGGGTTCATGTGCTGAACCGAGATGTAGAAAGCATCGATCGATTGACCGGCAAGGGTAGTACCCATTGGTTCGATTGTTCCGGATATAATTAAAGGCAATTTTTTTCCTGTTTTTTCGAAGGCGCGTTCAATTCCAGTAAAGCCAGCTTTAACATTCAGTAGGTCTTGGCTTGTTTCCAGCAAAAGCAAATCAACATCACCGTCAATTAAGCCAATTGCTTGTTCCTCATAAGTGTCAGCCAAGGCGGCAAAAGTAGTTCCACCTGTAACACTTAATGTTTTTGTGGTTGGCCCCATTGACCCAGCGACAAAGCGAGGGTGATCGGGAGTCGATACAAGATCAGCGGCCTTTCTAGCAATCAGCGCTGCTTTTTTATTTATTTCATAGGCTTTATGCCCAAGCTGGTACTCATCAAGGACAATGCTTGTAGCCCCAAAGGTATTGGTTTCAATAATGTCAGCTCCTGCAATCAGGTACTCTAAGTGAATAGCTTCGATGACATCAGGACGGGTAAGGTTTAAATTTTCATTGCAACCATCGAATTGCTCGCCACCAAAATCATCAGCCGTCAAATTAGCCTGTTGCAGCATCGTCCCCATTGCACCGTCCATTATTAGGATCCTTTTATTTAATTGATCAGTGAATGATGCTTTGGACATTGTTCTTCCCCCTTGAATTTAAAGCGATCCTCTTGTTCGTATAGTCTGCCAACTCGACGGTGAGTTCGTAGCGAAGAAATGGAGTAATCAAATAGATTCCATTAAACAGCTCTAAAGCTGCATCTATTAAAGATTTGGTGATGACTAAACCTTCCTGAGTTGCTCTCTCAGGATCATCCTTAAATTTTGTCATTTGTGCACGGATGGAGTCGGAAATCTTTATTCCCGGTACTTCATTGTGTAAAAATTCCATGTTTCTGTAGCTAGTTAATGGCATTAAACCAATATAGATTGGCGCAGTTATATGCTTGGTTGCCTCGTAAACCTCATACAGCTTTTCTTCTGAAAAAACCGGTTGAGTAATAAAGTAATCTGCTCCATGGGCAATTTTCTTTTCCATTCTGATAACAGCTTTTTCTAAAGAACGAACATTAGGATTAAATGCGGAAGCTACTGAAAAGGTTGATTTTTGACCAAGTTCCTTTCCAGAAACTGAAAGACCGTCATTTAATTTTTTAACCATTGATATTAATTCAAATGATGAAACATCATATACGGAAGAAGCACCCGGAAAATCACCGACACGGGCTGGATCGCCAGTGATGACAAGAACATCATGTAAACCAAGCGTGTGCAAGCCCATTAAATGTGATTGTAACCCAATAATATTTCGATCACGACAAGTAATATGGATTAATGGTCTTAGTCCGATCTGTGTTTTGACTAGATGTCCTATCGCTGAGTTGGATATGCGTGGTGAGGCAAGTGAATTGTCGGCAAGCGTGATCGCATCAATTCCAACTTCCTTTAACGCTTTTGCACCCTCAAAGAAACGAGTCGTATCCAATTTTCTTGGCGGGTCTAGTTCGACAAGAATCGAAGGACGCTCCTTCACAATTTCATGCAAGGGTGGGATATCCCGTTTTGCGGGCTTAGGTTCAATGACAATTTTTTCTTGTTTAGGCTTGTTTGTTTTTTCAGTAATAGGTGGAACATTGCGAAGCTCTTCAGCAAATGCGCGAATATGGTCCGGCGTCGTTCCGCAGCAGCCACCTAATAATCGAACCCCCTGGTCCCTAAATGCATGAGCCGACTTGCGAAAATATTCCGCATCCCCTTCATAATGAAATACTCCGTCTGTATAAGCCGGTAAACTTGCATTTGGGTAGGCTGATAAATAAGAATGTTTTGGAAGAGGGACATCCTCTAAAGCTTTTAACATATGGTGTGGGCCAAGGCGACAATTTAAGCCGACGACATCTGCCCCTAAATTTTCTAGCCTGTGAAGTGCGTCTGCAATCGGAGTATGATCCTGCATGAATCCAACCTCTTGCATAGAAAGTTGGGCCACAATCGGCAGTTCCGTTTCTCTTCTGGCAATTGAGAGTACGGATTCCATTTCCTCAAGATCATAATACGTTTCAAGCAAGATTCCATCAACACCCTCAACAAGTAAGGCGTATAACTGTTCATGGAAACTTGTTCTAATATCGTCCAGCTGGATGCTGTTAGGCTTTATTCCGCGATTTCCACCAATTGTTCCAAGGACATATGTTTTTCCGTTTGCTGCTTTTTTGGCAATCTGTACAGCCGAACTGTTTATTGCTTTAACGGAATCTTCCAGACCATATCGAGCTAGTTTCAAGTAATTAGCTGCGTACGTATTCGTTTGGATAATATCGGCACCAGCGTTGATATAGGCCGTATGAATCGACAGAATTTGCTCTGGGCGGGACAGGTTCAACTCTTCTAAACAGCTGTCCTTTCCATATGAATAGAGAAGGGTGCCCATTGCACCGTCCCCAATAAGAATTTGTTTTTCTAGTTTAGTAAGGAAACTCATTTTTACACCTCTACTGGGTTTTTAGCATGATCCTGTAAAGCGGATTTAAAATCAGCAATGAGATCATCAGTATTTTCTAGTCCAACAGAGAGACGAAGCAAAGTATTGCTAATTCCTCGTTGTAAACGTTCAGACTCTGGCATAGATGCATGCGACATCTTAGCTGGATAAGAAAGGATGGATTCAACCGCTCCCAAGCTAACCGCAAAAACTGGTATTTTTACCTTTGCGATAAACGACCGGAGCAGGGCTTCATCTTGTAATTCAAACGATAATACTGCTCCTGGACTTTGGGCCTGTTTATGCTGTAAATCGTACTGCGGGTGGTCGGTTAAGCCTGGGTAATACACGTTTTTAACCAATGGTTGTGTTTGTAAAAATTCTGCAATTTTCTGAGCAGATTTAACAGAATGCTCAAGCCGCACATGTAATGTTTTTAATCCTCTAAGGACGAGCCAAGCATCTTGGACACCTAATATCGCCCCAAAAGCATTTTGCAGATACCCTAGTCTTTTTCCTAATGCTTCATCTTTAACAACCGCAAGGCCTGCAACAACATCGCTATGTCCAGACAGGAATTTGGTTGCGCTATGAAGTACAACATCAGCACCTAGTTCCAGCGGCCTTTGGTGTGCTGGGGTAAGAAAGGTATTGTCGACAAAAGTTAGTGCTCCGCATTGTTTTGCTAATTGACAAATAGCGCTTATATCAGTAACCTTCAGCAATGGATTAGACGGTGTTTCAACATAAAAGAGCTTTGTGTTGGGCTTAATGGCTTGTTTCACTTTTTCAAGGTTTGTCATATCAACAAATGTATGTTCAATTCCGTACCGGGTTAGTACCTCCGTAACCATCCGGAAGGTACCACCATATACATCTTCTGTAATAATAACATGATCGTTTTGAGAAAGAAGGAGAAAGGCTGTAGAGATAGCTGCCATTCCCGATGAAAAAGCAAACCCTTTTGTACCGCCTTCTAAATCAGCAATGACTTCCTCCAATGCTTCCCGGGTAGGGTTTAAACTGCGGCTATAATCATATTTTCCAAATTGATCGATGTCAAACTGATGGAAGGTTGAGGCGTGCTGAATCGGTACACTAACAGCACCTGTTGCCGGGTCAATCTTGTGACGATTGTGAAGTAATTTTGTTTCAAATGAGAAATCGTTTTCCATTACACAGCTACCTCCTTTTTAGCATTGGTTAAAGCATGGTTTAAATCATTAATAATATCTTCTGCGTCCTCTAAGCCGACAGAAAAGCGTAACAACCGGTTACAGACACCCGTTTCTAGTCTTATCTGTTCAGGAATGTCGGCATGTGTTTGGGTTGATGGATAGGTAATAAAGCTCTCGACCCCACCTAAGCTTTCCGCGAATGATATGAGCTTCATATTTTGTAAAAATGGATTCACCCAAGTTTCGTCTTTAATCCGGAATGAAACCATTCCGCCTCTTCCCGGGTATAGAACATCGATCACATCATCATGAGCAGATAAGTACTCAACAACAGCCTTAGCATTTTTCTCATGCCGTTCCATCCGCAATGATAAGGTCTTCATACCGCGGATTAACAACCATGAATCAAACGGGCTTAATACGGCTCCGGCAGCATTATGATAAAGAGCGAGACTTTCACAAAGCTCTTTTCCTTTTGCGACGATTAATCCTGCGAGTACATCATTATGTCCGCCTAAGTATTTCGTTGCACTGTGAATCACAATATCTGCACCAAGATTAATCGGCTTTTGCAGAAGAGGAGTATAAAAGGTGTTGTCAACGATTAAAAGAACCCCGTGTTCCTTGGCAATCGCTGCAACAGCACTAATATCGGTTTGCTCCATTAACGGATTCGTAGGTGTTTCGATAAAGATTGCTTTCGTTTTTGGAGATATGTATTTGATAATCTCCTCCGGATGTGTTGTGTTCACATAATGGCTGGTTAAGCCCCATTTTTTAAAACCTTGCTCTAATATGCGGTAAGTGCCGCCATACAAATCCTTTGAAACAATCCACTCATCCCCCGATTGGAAAATAGAAAGGATGGTAAGGATGGCGGCCATACCTGAACTGCAAGCATACCCCTGGTCGCCGTTTTCTAGTTCTGCTATGGCTTGCTCAAGAATTTTTCTAGTGGGGTTTCCTGTACGGATATAATCAAAACCTGTTGATTGCCCAATCCCTTCATGCCGATATGCGGTCGAAAAGTAGACTGGAGGATTTACTGTTCCTGTTGTTGTTTCGCTTCGGTTTCCAATTTGTGCTAGTACTGTGTCAATTTTATACAAAGCCGCCACTCCTCTAGTTAAGATAATAAAAAAAGCCTTCTTATAAGAAGAAGACTTTAGTAGGTTAGGACATTTAGCCATTCTTCTTATCTTTCAAGTTTTAAAAACTTGCTGGACTTAGCACCTTATCAATGAACAAGCCACTGATGGTTGCTGAGGTGTCATAGGGCCATACCCTCGACCTCTCTGGATAAGAACTCAATAATATTCGATTTTTTTAAACTTTACTATATTACCTATTAACATGTCAATTACTTTATTAAAATATTCGGTAAATATAATAATTACTATTTTACATTAAAGCTATGTTAAAATTCGTGATTGTTTTTGATCACGATGTTGATTGGAGCGGAAGGCGTGAGACTCCTGCGGGAGAAGCGGATCACGGGAGACCCCGCAGGCGCGACAGCGCCGAGGAGGCTCCCGGATCGCCCGCGGAAAGCGAGCGCCTGTAGCGGAAATCAACATCCAGATTTAACAGAGCAATTTAAAAGAAGGGAAGGTGAAGGTTTTTTATTTGACGCGTGTTGTTTACTATTTTATGCTCAGAACATACAAAATGAGTATACAGAAATAGGAGAATAAAATATGTTAACAATTGATATAAAAAATAGATTAAAAGAGAAAATGAAAATCGTTCAGAATCAGGACCAGTCCAGTGTTTGTTTAGTTGGCCCGGTGACATTGCCAATACAATTAGAAAATAAAGTAGTTACATTTAAATGGTATACTTGGTTAAAATTAAAAGAGGATACAATAGATAAAGATTCTGTACTTGATTCAATTACAACAGCATCATTGGCGGATCTTCAACAATCATCTATCTTGGTTTATGGAGACTTCGAGAATAGCGACCATCCTTTAGTCCGCTTCCATAGTATCTGTCACACCGGCGATATTTTTGGGAGTAAACGCTGTGATTGTGGGTATCAACTGCACCAGTCCCTAAAGATGATAGTTGAAAATGGCCATGGGGCCCTATTTTACTTAGCCAACCACGAAGGTAGAGGAATCGGTCTTTTTTCCAAGTCGCTCGCTTATCTGCTTCAAGAGGAAGGGTACGATACCGTTGAAGCAAACCATGCGCTTGGCTTTGAAGATGACCTCCGTACTTACGAAGAACCTTTAATGATTTTACAAGAATTGCGATCTAAGCCCGTTATTCTAATTACAAACAATCCTAAAAAACTTTTCGCTTTAAAGGAAAAAGGTTTATCTGCTGATTCTCATCAACCGTTATGGGGAGATAGCAACCTTTATAATAAGAAGTACTTAGAAACAAAAGTAATGAAATCCGGGCACATACCAGAGCAGAAGGAAATAACTATATAAGGAGTAATCCGTATGAAAACTGACCAATATTATATGAATCTTGCTTTAGAATTAGCGGCTTCCGCAAGGGGAAAGACAAACCCTAACCCATTAGTAGGTGCTGTCATTGTAAAAAACGGGATGATTGTCGGCTCGGGTCTGCATCGCAAGGCTGGTGAACCTCATGCAGAGGTGCACGCCTTTAGAATGGCGGGGGACCATGCTAAAGATGCAACATTATATGTGACCTTAGAGCCATGTTCACACTATGGAAAGACCCCGCCATGTGCTGAATTAGTTAAAAATTCAGGTGTTAAAAAGGTTGTGATCGCCATGCAGGACCCTAACCCGCTGGTGGCAGGGCGAGGGATAAACATTCTTCAAGAAGCAGGCATTGATGTAATTGTTGGAGTAATGGAGCAGGAAGCGCATCGCTTAAATGAAAGATTTATTCATAATATGTTAACCAATACTCCTTTTGTTGTTTCAAAAGTTGCGATGACGCTTGATGGGAAAATTGCTGCCGCAAACGGGCATTCTCAATGGATCACGAGTAGTGAGGCAAGAGAATCCGTTCACCATTTACGGAACGAAGTCGATGCCATTATGGTTGGGATTGGTACAGTCCTAGCGGACAATCCCCAGCTGACGACACGACTGCCGGAGGGTGGGAAAAACCCGGTTCGAGTCATCCTTGATACCCATTTACGGCTGCCGTTAGATGCACAGGTAACAGAGACTTCAGAAGCCCAAACTTGGATCATAACCGGTGATGGGGTTGATCAAAATAAACTTGCTCTATTTAAAGAGAAGGGGGTAGAGGTCATTACTGTCCCTGTGACGAATGCTGGACTTGATTTACAGCATGCCTTAAAAATACTGTTTGAAAAAGGGATAACCGATATTTTGCTTGAAGGCGGCAGTGAGTTAAACGGAGCCTTTTTAAAGAAAAGCTTAATCAATAAATATTTAATTTATATCGCTCCAAAACTGTTAGGTGGCCGGAATTCATTAACACCATTTGCAGGAAAGGATGCAGAAAGCATGAATGAGGCATTAAATGTTGAAATACATGCTATTGAGCATTATGGTAGGGACCTTTGTATTACAGCATATCCACTTAAGGAATAGGAAAAAAACTTTGACAATTAAAGTTGGTTTCCATATACTTACCTAAGTAACTATTTCATTCACTGAAATAGTTACTTTTTTTAATAATAAATAGTTACCTAGGTAATGAATATGAGGGGATGCCATGCACGAGAATCACCAATTGTTACATCAGATCCATCAGTTGTCTAGAAAATTAACGAAAAAATTAAACGAAGTATTACAGCCATTTGGGTTATATAGTGCGCAATGGTCGGTTTTGTTTGTTCTTAAACAGAAAGGGACCTTAACACAAAGGGAGCTTTGTGACTATTTATCTGTAGAAGCACCACCAATGGCCCGGACGATTAAACGATTAACAGAACAAGGATATGTCCTACATGATTTCGGTGCTGATAAGCGCAAGAAGTATATTAAATTAACAGACAAAGCGATGATGGATTTTCCTAAATGGGAAAAAGCCGTTTTAGATTTGAATCAATCACTATTACTGTCCTTGCCTGAGGCAAAAAGACAAGAACTTTCTACCTTAATTTCGGGGTGGCTGTTCAAACTTTAGAAAAAGAGGTTTTAAAAAAATGAACAATTCTGCATTATGGACAAAGAACTTTTTACTCGTTGCGATAGGCAACTTTTTTGTTTTTTTCGCATTTTACATCCTTCTCGTTTCCCTGCCAATCTATGCGATCAATCATTTGCATTCACAAAATGCAGAAGCCGGTTTGCTGACAACCGTTTTTTTAGTTGCGGCGATAGTTATTCGTCCATTTGCTGGTTATTGGTTGGAACGGTACGGTAAAAAACGTACATTATTGAGTGCTCTCATCTTGTTTAGTTTTGCTACACTTTTTTATTTTGTACCTGATTCGATTTCTAGTCTATTAATCCTTCGCTTTATTCATGGATTAGGGTTTGGCATGAGTACGACAGCCATGGGTGCTATCGTCGCTGATATCCTCCCAGATTCAAGGAGAGGGGAAGGGATGGGATACTTTGTATTATCAACTACAATAGCAATGGTAGTGGGCCCATTCATTGGCCTAACCGCAATCAATCAATGGAATATCTCCGTACTATTTGTAGTCTGCATTTTCAGCACGCTCCTATCGCTAATTTGTGGTTTTGGAATTAAGCTGCCAAGTCAACTGAGGACAGCGGTCCCAACACAATTTAAATGGGGCGATCTTTTTGAAGGCACAGCTGTTCCTATTGCTTTGTTGGGTGGACTATTAGGCTTTGTCTATGCATCGATTCTTTCTTTTGTTTCAGTCTTTGCCAATGAAGTAGGGCTAATGAGTATTTCAAGCTGGTTCTTTGTAATTTATGCAATCGTATTATTGCTTTCAAGACCGTTTACAGGAAAATGGTTTGATTTATATGGAGAAAATTGGATTATCTATCCTTCTCTAATTTGCTTCGCCGTTGGGATGTATGTCCTCGGTATCGTGAATTCTTCAATATTATTTATTATTGCTGCGGCCTTAATCGGACTTGGATGGGGAACAGCTTCTCCTAGCTTCCAAACCATTGCTGTTCAATATGCAGCTCCAAAACGGAGAGGGATGGCGACTGCGACCTATCTTTCTATTTTTGATTTAGGAATTGGAATAGGATCCTTTGTTGTGGGATTGGTCATGAGTAAAGTGGGCTTGGACGTAATTTATCAATTAAGTTCTGTCATTATATTACTTGGAATTTTAGTATATTACCTGATTCATGGTCGAAAGGTGACGAAAATCAAGGTCGAACATTGTTTGGAAAATGGACATAACTAAAGACAGAAAATTTGGTATATAATGAATATAAAGAAGAGTTGATAAATGGAGGGAAGCAATATAATGCATGAACATAAGCACAGTTCACATCGGTTTTCAAATTACGAGGTAAATGTAGAATTTCCAAATGAGGATGGAATAGATGTTTTTCTAACTGGAGCTAGGTTTCAGCATTGCTTGTCATGCACAGAATCAGACCTTCATGTGGAAGCCAAAGAAATCATTGGTGCATACCTTTCAGAGAAACGGAAGCATCCCCAATCATTAAAGGACTTTTCCTTCATGGACTTTCCATAAACCGATTAAGTTCGGTTTTTTTTATTTGATTTATAAAAAAGAAACACCGCTGTTATATAAACAGCGGTGTTGTTAATTTAGCCTTTTTTAAATGGTCTTAAACCACGTCTTTGAATTTCATCCTTAAGAAGCTTAATCCAATCTTGATCCTTATCCGACTTTAGTGCATCACGATACGAGACGATTAACTGCTCATTACTCATAATTTTCATTTGCATGCCTCCTCGGTATTAAGGAAATATTTATTAAGTTTGAATTTATTGTAAAGGTTTTTGATGATTTTGAAAACCCTTATTTTTATTTCATTTGCGTTAAAATTGTGACAAAATTCCTAATTTTTAAAAATTTATATTTTGCTCCTTTTTGTTAAGTCCTGGTTTATATGGTTGCGGTTTAGACTTTATATTTTTATAATTGAAAAGGAATAATTTTTTAAGTACAGGAGTGGCTAAGTTGATTAATAAAACATGGCATGACAGTGAGTCTGTAAAAAAAGTAACCTGTGTTCATACAAATGCAAAGAAATATGTCGTTAACCAAGTATTAACTCCAGGGAAGACCTATGAAGTAAAAAATGAAACAGAAGAGTTTTACTTCATTATCGATAACTCTGGAAAAGTTGGCGGCTATTATAAAGAGTATTTTCAAGAAGCATAGGAAAGAGGGCTGTTAGAAGGGATTTCTAGCAGTCTTTTTTTTATGGTTTTTTTTGTTATTATTAGGGTATCTTGAGAGAGCAGGCATAAAACCTCAAAGTGGTCGTTTAGCGAGTTGATGTGACCTGAACGAAGGCTAAAATTCGCTGAAGTGGTCACATGATGGTCTCATGTGACCAAAACAGAGGTGGAAAATCACGAAAGTGGCCACATGACGGGTTCATGTGACCAAAACAGAGTGGGAAAATCACGAAAGTGGTCACATGGCTGGTTCATGTGACCAAAACAGAGGTGGGAAATCGCTGAAATGGTCACATAGCAGGTTCATGTGACCAAAACAGAGGTGGAAAATCACGAAAGTGGCCACATGACGGTTTCATGTGACCGAAACGAAGGCACGAAATCGCGAAAGTGGCCACATGACGGGTTCATGTGACCAAAACAGTGATACAAAAACACCAAAATGGTCACATAAGTCAGTTTGCCTTCAATTCACATACCTACCTTGCGAAGGGATAGCAATCTCCACAAACTGCTCACTCAACTTCTTCAAATTGACACTTAATTCTTCTCCTACCATTGGGAAGCCGTGTCCAGTGATTGCGATGCTTGGCTTAAGCTCTTCCAGCCGTTTGACGGAATCCCATGCAGCGGTCCAATCGGTTGTAAAATAGCGCGGAGGACCGCTTATCTCTTGCTCCTGAACGAGGACTCGATAAAGCGACTCTTGCTTAACGGTTACAAATGCATCGCCCACAATTAAGGTGCGGTCCGATTCGCGAAACAATGAAATATGCCCCGGTGTATGACCTGGGGTGTGGATCCATTTCCAGCCTGGCATTTCAGGGACGCTTCCATCTGTCGGCAATGGGTGGACGTGTTCGCCCAAATCAATTCCTTCATTCGGAAAAAGTGGTGATATTTTTGCAAGTAAACCACCATCGACAGTAGGGTCGGGCTCAGGGTAATCTTTCGTTCCGGTCAAAAAATCAAGCTCTAATTTATGTGCATAAACCGGGACATTCCATTCTTCTAAAAGATCAATAATTGCGCCAACATGATCAAAATGACCATGGGTAAGAATAATCGCTTGTGGCTTATGATTCTCCCCAAAACGTTCTTCGGCGGCTTCAAAAATTTTCGGGGCAGATTTAGGCATGCCGGCATCAATCAAAACCCATTTATTGGTTTCTTTTGGATTCCCAATAAAACATGTATTAACAACTTGGATGGGAAGACAAAAAACATCCGGTAATATTTCTTGGGATAAGCCGCTTGATATAGTTGTCATCGGAATAAATGTTTCAGTTGATGGGCTTCTTTCCATAAAAAAACCTCCCATGTTTTTCTCTTCTTAGCTTCACCGCCTCGTCATGAAATATTACAACAACTTCTTTGAACAAAATAAAAAGCGCCTGCCGATAAAATGGCAAGCGCTAAATGATGATTATTTTTCTAATGTAAGGCTAGTACTTGGACTTGTCTTATACATTTTTCGAGCTAGCAGGGTTTGGATTACTAAAAACAATCCACCTACTGTCCAGTATAAAGGAAGGGCAGCTGGTGCATTAAGAGACATGAACACAATCATGATAGGCGATATAAGACCCATCAGTTTCATTTGCTGCTGTTGTTCTACGGTCATGTTTGATTGCGATACTTTAAACTGAAAATAGTAGATCAGACCGGCAACGAGGGTAATCCATATATCTGAGTGACCGAGATTAAACCAAAGGAAGGAGTGACTGGCAATTTCCTTCGAACTACTAATAGCGTAATAAAGCCCCATCAGAATAGGCATTTGAATTAACACTGGCAAGCAGCCCATCCCTAATGGATTAACGCCGTGCTTTTTGTATAATCCAAACATTTCTTGCTGAAGCTTTGCTTGCTCCTGCTGGTCTTTTGTTTTCTTAATTTTTTCCTGAATTTCAGTTAATTCAGGCTTAAGAGCATCCATTTTTTCTTTCATCGCTTGTTGGCTTTTATATTGTCTTAGCATTAATGGCATTAACACTAAACGAATAATGATCGTGATGAAAATGATCGCTAATCCAAAACTGCCTTGAAAAAGATTAGCCAACCCTTGTATGGCAATCGTAAATGGTTCAACTAAAAATTGATGAAACAAACTATCATTATTTTGGGTAGTAGCTTGTGAACACCCAGTTAATAAAAGGGTTAGAACCCCAATGGTAAATAGAACAAGCGTTGATTTATTAAATTTCATGATTTCCTCCTGAAAAAATATTTTTTCTATGGGTGAAGGATAATCATACTCGCTTCTTTGTCATCACCTGTGCCTGTTTTGTTACGGATAAACTTTATGATCCAAACAAGAATATGGTTAGGTACAATTCGGCTTTTCTTTTGAATTTGAAAATCGTTTATAGTTAATGAAAATTCTATTTTTTTGGTAATTAATTCAAAATTTGCTTCCTTAAGAGACCATACGATAAACAGCTTTAATAAGAGACCGAGAACGAAGCCCGCATATATTGAATAAACAGCATATAAATCGGTAAAATCTAGGATGTATTCGAGCATTCTTCTCACCTCTTTAAAACACTAATGATATGAGTATATAGAAAGATATTCATAAGAGCAATGGTAAATAGCAGAATTTCATTTAGCATATATACGAAAAAGGGGAGCAGATAGTTTCATTTTATTTTGAATTACATATTGGGATACATGATTAGTGGTTTCCGATTTCGAGATTTGGTGTTAATCAGCGCTATTGGAAATAGTTTTGTATGAGAACACTCTGATTTTTAACACCAATCAGGGCTATTGGTTATAGTTTTATTCGAGAACACTCCAGTTTTTAATACCAATACCGGCTATTGGTTATAGTTTTGTTGGAGAACACACCGGTTTTTAACACCAATCAAGGCTATTGGTTATAATTTTATACCCAAGCACTTCAGTCTTTAACACCAATCAAGGTTATTGATTATAGTTTAATACCCGAACACACCGGTTTTTAACATCAATAACGGAAGATAGTTTTAGATTTCAAAATCTCGCGTTATTGGTAAGGCGAAAGAAAAAACCGAATTCAACCATGTTGAATCCGGTTCTAGCAATAACCTATTAAGCTTGTTTTGGTTCATTTGAGTTAGTGGTAAATAACAAACGAGCAGATACTAAACGGTTGCGTACGAGAACGCCCAACCAAGAGGCTAAAGCTGCTTTAATAAACCCTACGATAACAAACGGGACAAAGCCGCCAGAAAAGGCTGCAGTCCAGGAGAGGTTTGCGGCGAATTTTAACCATACTGTTCCGAATAATAACGTAATGATCATCCCGATTGAGTTGGCAATCACAGCTTGTGTAAAGCGGAAAGAGGTTTTCTCTAAATACCAGCCAATCAAGAATGCTGCAGGGATAAATCCTACTATATATCCGCCAGTAGGACCAAATAAAACAGAGATGCCTGCTTTCATTTCAGCAAAAACAGGAACACCGGCTGCTCCCATGAAAATATACAACAGGACGGACACAGTTCCCAATCTGGAACCGAGGATAGTTGCTGCTAAACCAATCGCCAATGTTTGTCCGGTAATAGGGACTAGTGGCAGTGGAATGGTGATTTGTGCTAAAACGCCAATAATTGCAGCGAAAAGAGCGGTTATAATCATTTTTCTCAATTTAAGTTGTTGTGGATTCACAAAAAAACTCTCCTTTTTAGGTAAACTGTTATATTTATATAGTTGACATTTAAACTTTAATATATAATGAAAATTTCGTCAACAAAAAAATATATAGGAGAAATAATAAAGGTGCTTCCCAAAAGGAAAGCACCTTGTAATTTATGTTAACTTAACAGGTTGTTCAGTTAATAATTTATATGCCTCAGCCACTTTTTCATCGCTCGGAGGATTTACATCCTTAAGCGGATATTCCAATCCAAGCGCTTCCCACTTATAAACGCCAAGCTTATGATAAGGGAGAATCTCAACCTTCTGCACATTTTTAAGGGTACTTATGAATTCACCCATTTGTCTAAGGTCTTCCTGATCATCGGTCACACCTGGAACTAAGACATGGCGAATCCAAACCGGGATTTGGTGTTTAGATAAATGTTTGGCAAAGTCTAAAATATGATCGTTCGGTAAACCTGTTAATTTCATATGTTTTTTACGATTAATGTGTTTTAAGTCTAACAACACTAGGTCGGTATAATGAAGTAGCTCTTTTAGCTGCTGTTGGAAAAGAGGTGCCGTTGAATAACAACCGCCGGAAGAATCAATCGTTGTATGAATTCCTTCCTTCTTACACTCTTTAAACAGTTCAATTAGGAACGGCAGTTGCAATAATGGTTCACCGCCACTAACTGTAATTCCACCGCCAGAGGCCTCAATAAATGGTAAATAGGAACGGAGATCATTCATGATTTCAGAAACAGACATTTGTTTACCTGTACCTATTTCCCACGTATCCGCATTGTGACAAAATTGACAGCGCAATAAACAGCCTTGCGTGAAGATAACGTATCGTATTCCTGGGCCATCGACAGTTCCAAATGTTTCAATTGAATGAATGTTTCCGAGCATAATGAGCTCTCCTTCCGTTATAAGGAAACCTTCCTCTCCATATGGAAGGGGAAGGCTTCAATCTTAGTTTGCAAATAATAAATTACATTGTTTCATGGAATGTTCTGTTAATAACGTCTAATTGTTGTTCTTTAGTTAATTTAATGAAGTTTACAGCATATCCAGATACACGAATTGTTAATTGTGGATATAACTCTGGGTGCTCCATTGCATCCATTAATGTTTCACGGTTAAATACGTTAACATTTAGGTGGTGTCCAGTCTTTAATCCATAACCATCAAGGATAGAAACTAAGTTTTGAATACGGCTTTCATCGTCCTTACCAAGAGCTTTAGGAACAATTGAGAACGTATTTGAAATTCCATCCATTGCGTAGCTATAAGGAAGCTTCGCAACTGAAGCAAGAGAAGCTAATGTACCTTTTGTATCACGACCATGCATTGGGTTTGCACCAGGTGCAAATGGTTCACCAGCACGACGGCCATCCGGTGTATTACCAGTTTTCTTACCGTAAACTACGTTTGAAGTAATCGTTAAGATGGACATTGTATGCAATGAATTACGGTATGTTGTATGCTTGCGTAATTTTTTCATGAAGCTTTCAACGATTTCAACAGCAATGCTGTCAACACGATCATCATTATTACCGTATTTAGGGAAGTCGCCTTCTGTTTCAAAATCTACTGCGATGCCATTTTCGTCACGAATGACTTTAACTTTTGCGTGTTTAATTGCACTTAGAGAATCAGCTACAACACTTAGGCCGGCAATTCCAGTCGCCATAGTACGAAGGATCTCTGTGTCATGAAGCGCCATTTCAATGCGCTCATAGCTGTATTTATCATGCATATAATGGATAATGTTAAGCGTGTTAATATATAGACCTGCTAACCATTCCATCATTTGGTCGAAGCTTTCCATTACTTCGTTGTAATCAAGATATTCTGAAGTAATTGGACGATATTTTGGAGCAGCTTGAATTTTAAGCTTTTCGTCAACGCCGCCGTTAATAGCGTAAAGAAGTGCTTTCGCTAAGTTTGCACGTGCACCGAAGAATTGCATTTGCTTTCCAATTTCCATTGCGGATACGCAGCAAGCAATACCGTAATCGTCACCATATTCTGGGCTCATGATATCATCGTTTTCATATTGAATTGAGCTTGTTTTAATAGACATGTTTGCACAGTATTTCTTAAAGTTTTCCGGTAAATTCACTGACCAAAGAACCGTTAAGTTTGGTTCTGGAGCTGGACCTAGGTTATCTAGTGTGTGAAGGAAACGGAAAGAGTTCTTTGTAACTAATGGACGACCGTCAAGAGCCATACCACCGATTGATTCTGTTACCCATGTAGGGTCACCACTAAATAAATCGTTATAATCAGGAGTTCTTGCAAATTTAACAAGACGAAGCTTCATAACAAAGTGGTCAACGATTTCTTGAGCTTCTTCTTCAGTTAATACACCATTTGCAAGGTCTCTTTCGATATAAATATCAAGGAATGTTGATACGCGTCCAAGACTCATTGCAGCACCGTTTTGTTCTTTAATCGCTGCTAAATATCCAAAGTATAACCATTGGAATGCTTCTACAGCATTTTGAGCTGGAACTGAAATATCAAAACCATAAGCTGCAGCTAATTGCTTTAATTCATTTAATGCTCTGATTTGTTCAGAGATTTCTTCACGAAGGCGAATTACCTCTTCGCTCATTACAGGTGTAGTTCCCGCTAAATCTTTTTTCTTCTCTTTAATAAGGAAGTCTACTCCGTATAAAGCAACACGGCGATAGTCACCGATGATACGACCACGACCGTAAGCATCTGGAAGACCTGTAATGATTGCTGTCTTACGAGCAAGCTTCATTTCATCAGTATATGCATCGAATACACCCGCATTATGTGTTTTACGGTAATCTGTGAAAAACTTTTCTACATCTTTATTTAATTCGTAGCCATAGCTTTGACAAGCTTGAGCTGCCATACGAATACCACCAAATGGCTGCATTGAACGTTTAAACGGTGCGTCTGTTTGAACGCCGACTACTTTTTCAACTTCTTTATTTAAATACCCTGGACCGTGAGAAGTGATCGTCGAGATAATCTCTGTGTCCATATCTAATACGCCGCCATTTTCACGCTCTTGCTTCGTTAATTCCATTACTTGATTCCATAGTCCAGTTGTTGCTTCTGTTGGACCTGCTAAGAAAGAATCGTCCCCTTGGTAAGGCTTGAAGTTCTTTAAGATAAAGTCGCGAACATTAACTTCTCTTGACCAAGTACCAGTTGTAAAACTTTTCCATTGTTCCATGAATAAGCACCTCTTTAGGTAATTTAAGTATATAACAGTTTCGACGTATTTATCATACATTCATTATAACAGAATTCATGTGAGAAAAATCACTATTTTTACCTAAGAGAATTGACGATATTGTGAAATTGTTGGTATGTAAGGGTTTGTGGATTTTTGACATATTTGTGAACGGATATAAGTGGAATAATTTAGGATGAAAAATTCGAATCTGTACTATAATTGTGTGCTATTTTTCGTAGACTGTTATACAAAAAGATGATAACGTTTCCACTAACTCTATCTAATTAATAATTTGCCAATTTTCGAATGGAAAAGATACTGGAAATATTTTCAGTTCTAAAAAATTCCTACCTTGTCTATTCTCAATAAAAAAGAACAGAGATGTATTCCTCTGTTCTAGATTAGATTGCATTTTAATCTACTATTATATAGGCAATCATTGGTCCATTATGTGCTCGATCAGGATGGGTTAAACAAATGATTCGATAAACTCCTTCTTTTTCAAACTGTAGTGAAAGGACAGTTTCTTTATTTTGCTCAACAGTTCCCTTTATATTAGTGCCCTCAATAATGAAGGGATGGCTCCTGCCGTTTATTCCAAAAATAGATAAATTAAACTTTTCACCTTTATTTACAAAAATTGTACCGGGGTCCCATCTGTATGCTTCTATTTCTTTCCCATCGATTGTTTTTGCTTTAAATTCTCCTGTTACCAGATGGATCTCCCTGTTTTTTTCCTGTGGCTGGTTAATGGTGGCAATGGTTTTATTGTTTAAAAAAAGCCAAATAGAAGTCACAAAAAGGGAACAGCAAATGATGAATAGTATCGCAATCGTTTTTCTTTTTAAAATCAAGAAATGCATTCATCCACCCCCAAATAGTTGTCCATTACAATATATGCTCGGATAAGGGGAAAACTTGTCCGTTTTTTTCCAAATCTTTATTTTCCTTAACAAAATGGGACGGGAGGTCTTTAAATGGATAGTATACAAAGGAATGGAGATCCTCTGTTAGTCGGAACACAATTGCATGCGAAAGGATGGGTTCAGGAAGCTGCGTTAAGAATGTTAATCAATAATTTGGACCCGTGTGTTGCTGAAAATCCAGATGAACTAGTTGTTTATGGAGGAATCGGAAAGGCAGCAAGGAATTGGGACTGTTATAGGGCAATCAAGAAATCTCTATTGAACTTAGAAGACGATGAGACCTTGTTGATTCAATCGGGGAAACCCGTCGCCGTTTTTAAGACTCATGCTAATGCCCCGAGGGTTTTATTGGCTAATTCAAATTTGGTTCCTGCCTGGGCAAATTGGGAGACCTTTTTTGAGTTGGATCGAAAAGGTTTAATGATGTATGGACAAATGACGGCAGGCAGCTGGATTTACATTGGCAGCCAGGGAATTGTACAAGGAACATATGAGACTTTTGCAGAAGTTGCCCGTCAGCATTTTGGAGATACTTTGCGGAATACGATTACGCTGACGTCCGGGTTAGGTGGAATGGGTGGGGCACAGCCCTTGGCTGTTACCATGAATGATGGAGTATGTATTGCTGTCGAAATTGATCCTGATCGAATCGAGCGGAGGATAGCCACTAAATATCTTGACCGAAAGGTTGATTCGATTGAAGAAGCCATTCGGCTGGCGAACGAGGCAAAATGTCAGGGAGTCCCCTTATCAATTGGTCTATTGGGCAATGCTGCAGATGTCCTTCCGAAAATGCTGGACATGAATTTTCTCCCCGATATCCTTACAGATCAGACCTCGGCTCATGACCCGTTAAATGGATATATTCCTGTCGGTTTTTCCTGCCACAAAGCTGCTGAACTTCGCAATAAGAATCCTGATGAGTTAATAAGAAGGGCAAAAGAAAGCATGGCTGTTCATGTTCAAGCTATGTTAAAAATGAAGAAAAAAGGTGTTATTGCATTTGATTATGGAAATAACATTCGTCAGGTGGCGAAGGATGAAGGGGTAGGAGAGGCGTTTAGCATTCCAGGTTTTGTTCCCGCTTATATTCGACCGTTATTTTGTGAAGGTAAGGGACCGTTTCGTTGGGTCGCTTTATCAGGTGATCCAAAGGATATCTATAAAATTGATGAGATGATTCTGCAGGAATTTAAAGAAAATGAATCACTTTGCAAATGGATCAAGCTGGCTCAAACAAAAATACATTTTCAAGGACTTCCCGCCAGGATTTGTTGGTTAGGTTATGGGCAAAGGGCAAAGCTTGGGAAACTGATTAACGATATGGTGGCAGATGGACGGTTAACAGCACCTATTGTAATCGGAAGGGATCATCTTGATTCTGGATCGGTTGCTTCGCCAAATCGTGAAACAGAAGGGATGTTGGATGGCAGTGATGCCGTTGCCGATTGGCCGATCTTAAACGCATTGATAAACGCGGTCGGAGGTGCAAGCTGGGTTTCCCTTCATCATGGGGGTGGAGTAGGGATGGGATACTCTATCCATGCAGGAATGGTGATTGTTGCAGATGGGACAAAAGCCGCTGAACAAAGGCTTGATCGCGTATTAACAACTGACCCGGGTATGGGGATTATTCGTCATGCAGATGCGGGATATCCAAGTGCAATAATAGCTGCTAAGCGACATCACCTGAACATCCCAATGTTAAAGGACGAGGTGGAATGACATGGAAAGAAAGCCGATATTTATTAAATGCGCTGCCCAGCTATTAACGGTAAACGGCTTTTCTGATCGGCCGGCTAAAAAAGAGGAAATGAACAATCTTTCAATTATCGAAGATGGAGCGGTTTGGATTGAAAATGGAATCATCGTAAAGCTCGGAAAAACGGGGGAACTCGAACGATTTTTTGCTGAAAAAATTTCACAGGCAACCATTATTAACGCGAAAGGAAAGGTAGTACTCCCCGGTTTGATCGATCCTCACACCCATCTTATTCATGCGGGTTCAAGAGAAAAAGAATTTCAATTGCGCCTTGCTGGGGCAATGTATATGGAAATGATGAACAAAGGCTGGGGAATTCATGCAACGACTGAAAAAACACGTGCGGCCTCGATCGAGAGTTTAATAAATGAAGGCTTAAAACGGCTTGACCTGTTCCTATCCTTTGGTGTTACCACTGTGGAGGCAAAGAGTGGATACGGGCTGACCTGGGAAACTGAAAAAAAGCAGTTAGTCGCAGCGGGAATGATAAATTCCTTGCATCCAATCGATATAGTTCGGACCTTTATGGGTGCCCATGCGATTCCAAGTGAGTACAAGAAAAAACCGGAACAATATGTTAATGAAGTGATCGAAACGATGATCCCGAGGGTCGCTGAAGATAAACTTGCTGAATTCAATGATGTTTTTTGTGAAAGAGGAGTGTTTACACCTGAGCAATCAAGGAAAATACTTGAATCCGGCAGGGGCTATGGGTTAATACCTAAGATCCACGCAGATGAAATAGAGCCTTATGGAGGAGCCGAACTTGCCGCCGAGGTCGGGGCCATTTCAGCGGATCATCTATTAAAGGCTTCCGAAAAAGGGATTCAGGACCTTGCTGATCAGGGTGTTATTGCTGTATTACTGCCTGGAACGGCTTTTTTTCTAATGACCGGAATGGCCAATGCGAGAAAAATGATCGAATCAGGTGTGCCAATCGCCTTGGCCACTGATTGTAACCCGGGGTCCTCTCCCACATGTTCATTGCCTTTTATAATGACTCTTGCCTGTCTACAAATGAGGCTAACACCCGCAGAAATCATAACCGCTGTTACAATCAATGCGGCTCACGCCATTAATCGGGCTCATGAAATTGGCAGTATTGAAGCCGGGAAAAAAGCTGATATTACCATTTTAAATATTCCTGATTTTCTGCAGTTCTTCTATTTCTATGGACAAAACCATACTGATTGCGTAATAAAAAACGGTAAGGTAGTTGTCAAAGGAGGGGTGCTGTGCAAGACTTACCATTAACTCCTCCGTCGTTTTTTTGGTCAAAAGCAGCTTCAACCACTGACAAGATGGTTCATGAATGGATCTATCAAATGAAGGAACAGGATGAAATAAAAATGAAAGCATTTTGGGATGTCGTGTTATTTGGCGTTCCATTATCCCGATCCTCGATTAGCCCTTCCGGAGCCTCGGAATTTCCGGAAGCGTTCAGGCGATCGTGGAAAGGCTTTTCAACCTATAATATTGATCATGAAATTGATCTAAGTGAACTGTCTGTGGCGGATTTAGGTGATGTTTCCATGCATTTTACTGATATTAATAAAAGTCATCAAAATATTAAAGAAATTAGCCAATGGGCAAAACAAACATTTCCAAGAAGTTTTCCAGTGGCAATTGGCGGGGACCATTCGATTACTGCGATGCTAGTTGCAGGGATCAAAAACTGTGAGCCAGAGCAGAAAATCGGCTTAATACAATTTGATACCCATTTAGATTTACGGGATCTAAAACCCCATGGTCCGACAAATGGAACGCCTATTCGCAATTTGATTGAATCAAAGATAGTAGAAGGGGATCATATTTATAACATTGGGGTACACGGGTTTTATAATAATCATTCACTTATTCAATTTGCTAAAGAAAACGGGGTCCATTATATCCCATTAAGAGAAATGCGAAAACAAGGAGTCCAGCAAACTGTTACAAGAGTTCTCAACGAATTAAGTGCAAAGGTGGATTCGATTTATCTAACGGTTGATATGGATGTTCTAGACATTAGTATAGCTCCCGGGGTCGCAGCCTCAACACCAGGGGGAATGCATTCAAACGAATTATTTGAAGCAGTCTATTCTATAGGCATGGGTCAAAAGGTAAAAGCAATGGATATCGTTTGCATTGATCCTACTAAAGATAGTCTAGCTCTCCCAACAGTGAAAGCGGGTACTCATGTTTTTTTATCATTTTTATCTGGATTTGTGAAGCGCAGGCAAAAAATGAAATGAACATGTGAATGAAATAATACATGGAAATGTAATATCTATATAATATTTATAGTGATATAATAATATAGTTTGAATAACCGCTTTCCATCTGGTAGTGGTTTTTCTTTGTGTAAATATATGGATTAAGTTTTTCATTTAATTAACAAATGAATGACAAATAAAATTTGATTTTCTTTTTTTGATAAAATGATTTTAATTTTAAAATAGAAAGTTGTGTATATTAGTGCGGAAAATATTCATCCTTATTCTTTTTGTATTCAGTCTATTCTCAGCTCAAACCAATGCATTTGCACAACACCAGGAGCCGTTGCAGCTCAGAAGTGAAGCTGCAGTGTTAATGGATTCGACAACCGGGGCTGTTTTATACAGTAAAAATGGAAATGAAAAGATGTATCCGGCTAGTTTAACAAAAATTGCTACAGCCATATATGCAATCGAAAATGGAAATTTAGAAGATCGTGTAGTGATTAGTCATAATGCGGTAAATACAGAAGGGACAAGAGTGTATTTAGAGGAAGGTGAGGTTGTAACATTACACCACCTTATCCAAGGCATGTTGATTAATTCTGGAAACGATGCTGCGGTGGCAATTGCCGAGCATATAGATGGAGATATCGAGAAGTTTTCGAAAAGCTTTAATGAGTATTTGAAGAAGCAGATTGGCGTTTCGAACACTCATTTTTCTAACCCTAATGGCCTCTATGGAGAGGACCATTATACGACAGCAGAGGATTTGGCGAAAATTACAAATTACGCCCTCAAAAATAAAGTCTTTAAAGACATTTTCGGAACAAAGGAGCTCGTTTGGGACGGCTTGTCATGGGATACTACCTTATTCACACATCATCAAATGCTAAAAGGTGAAGTTCCTTATTCGGGCATTACCGGCGGGAAAACCGGATTTGTAAATGAATCGAAACAGACATTAGCTACGACTGCTGAAAATGGTAATATGAAACTGACTGCCATCGCTTTGAAAGCAGATTATAAACGTGATATATATAATGATACGAAACAATTACTTGATTTTGGATTCCAGCATTTTAAAACCTCATACTTGCCAAAAGCAAAGACTTTTACGGTTAATGACAAAACATTTCAGCCGGAAAAGTCAATCGTAATAAGTGAACCGCTTGAAGGGGCCGTCTATGAAGTAACGAAACAAGGTGAGCTTAAGGTTCAAACACAAAATCAAGATACAATTCAGGTTGTTCAATTAAAGAGGGTAAAAGAAAGGGAAGAGGAGCCTGTTTCAGGAGAACCTGAAACAGAGGATCCGTTTACTAGAATGAATTCCTTATTTGGGACGATTGTAGTGATGGCGGCTGGTGCGGTCTATAAAGTAACAAAAAGAAAACGAAAATAGAAGCAAAGAGGGTGCCCTTTAGGGGACCCTCTTTTACTTTATGATCGTCGTTAATAATAGCATCACAAAAGAAATTATAATCATCGCAATCACTAAAATCCATGCCAATTGCATATTCCCGGCATCTAAAGCGATATATACCGCAATCGGGATGGTTTGGGTTTTTCCCGGAAGGTTGCCGGCGAACATAAACGTAGCTCCAAATTCACCAAGGGCACGCGCAAAGGCAAGAATTAATCCGGAAATGATCGATTTAAGTGACAATGGGAGGGTGATGAATAAAAAGACTTTCCAGTTCGCTGCCCCATCCATTTTCGCCGCCGCTTCGATATCGGGATCTACTGTTTGAAAACCTGTTTTTGCAGATTGATACATTAATGGAAACGCGACAACAGCTCCCGCAATCAACGCAGCCCACCAGGTAAACATGATTGATTGGCCGAAAAGCTTTTCGATGGCAGCGCCAATGGGACTTTGATTGCCAAAAATCATAATGAGTAAAAAGCCAACAACAGTTGGAGGTAATACAAGTGGAAGGAGCAAAATGGTTTCAACGACGACTTTCCCCCTAAAGTGGAGGTTCCTCATCAAAATGGCCGCTACGATTCCAAATACAAAAACAATGATGATTGTCACCGAGGCAATTTCAAGGGAAAGTTTTATGGGTGTCCAAAATGATTCGTTCAAGTTTATCAGTCCAATACAAAAATCGATATGTATAATCATTTGCTGTTTTGCTTTATGAGCACACCTTAATAATGAAGGGATTTCTGTAAAGAGAAAAACCGTTCATTTTAGGCATATAAGAATTATACCGAATTGGAAGCAGAACGAACAGACTTGGAACGAGATGTGGGTGATTTTTTTGTGGAAAAAGTTGAGGGAAAAAAGACTAAAGAATGGACTTTAGTCTTTTGGTGGAATTATTGAATTCTTGCTTCGACCTGCCGGCAAACTTCATCAGCGGAAAGACCGTTTGCCTCAATGACGGAAGCACTCGTAACAGTTGTGCTAATGCCCATTACGTTGGAATCTAATCCTGTGATAACACAGCAATCACAACCCTTTGCATCCTGCTCTTGCTTTAATTCAACAACATCATAGCCCTTTTCGCGAAGAACCTGTTGAACATTCGTAAGAGATTGTTCTACACCGATTTTAGCCAAATAAAACACCTCCTCTTTCATGTAAGCTTTCCATTCTTTATCAGAAATATTCTTTTGATAAGAGGAGAAAATAATCATGTGAAGAGTGGTGAGGGAGGTGTCTTAATGTCAAAACGGAAAAAAGATCCATCAACTATTGGACTTAGTTCTCCACAGGTAGAGGGGCAGGGAACGACGAATTTTGAAACGGGAAATAAGCAAGCAGATTCGTCTCGACGGAAACAAAAGCGTTCTTAATGATTTTAGGATAGAAAAAGGGAGATGCTCGAATCATCTCCCTTGATTGTTATTGATTTATTCTTCTTTATACATCTCTGCAATTTGCTTCTGAAGCTCAGCATCCTCTAAATACTCGTCATAAGTCATTTGCTTATCAACGACACCGCTTGGAGTAATTTCTACGATCCGGTTAGCAATCGTCTGGATAAATTGATGGTCATGAGATGAGAAAATTAGCGATCCTTTAAAATTAATTAATCCATTATTTAATGCTGTAATCGATTCTAGATCTAAGTGGTTAGTTGGTTCGTCTAGCAACAGCACATTTGCACCGCTTAACATCATTTTAGAAAGCATACAGCGAACCTTTTCGCCCCCGGAAAGAACGGAAGGTTTCTTTAATACTTCTTCACCAGAGAATAACATCCGGCCAAGGAATCCTCTAAGGAAGCTTTCACTATCATCCTTAGGGGAAAATTGGCGCAGCCAATCAACAAGGGATTGCTCATCCCCTTCAAAATATTCAGCATTATCCTTAGGGAAATAAGCTTGAGATGTAGTGACTCCCCACTTGAAAGTTCCGCTATCGGCTTCCATCTCACCCATTAAAATTTTAAAGAGAACCGTTCTAGCTAGTTCGTTTTGACCAACTAGAGCAATTTTATCATCCTTATTCATGATTAAATTCACATTATTAAGAACCGTAACCCCGTCGATCACCTTTGTTAATCCTTCGATTCTTAAAAGATCGTTTCCAATTTCACGGTCTGGAGTAAAACCGACATAAGGATATTTTCGAGAAGACGGCTTAATATCGTCTAATGAAATTTTATCTAATAATTTTTTACGGGAGGTTGCTTGCTTCGACTTAGATGCATTTGCACTAAAGCGGGCAATAAATGCTTGAAGCTCTTTTATTTTTTCTTCTTTCTTTTTGTTTGCATCTTGAGTCATTTTAAGAGCCAATTGGCTAGATTCATACCAGAAATCATAGTTTCCTACATAGATTTGGATTTTTCCGAAATCAAGGTCAGCAATATGTGTACAAACCTTATTCAAAAAGTGACGATCATGGGAAACAACAATAACGGTATTTTCAAAATTAATAAGGAACTCTTCGAGCCATTGAATGGCTTTAATGTCTAAGTGGTTAGTCGGTTCGTCCAGAAGTAATACATCCGGTTTCCCAAATAGTGCCTGTGCAAGTAGTACTTTAACCTTTTCGCCACCAGTCAATTCGGCCATTTTTTTGTAGTGAAGTTCTTCTGTAATTCCAAGCCCTTTTAATAAAATTGCCGCTTCTGATTCTGCTTCCCATCCGTTTAACTCGGCAAATTCACCTTCAAGCTCAGCTGCGCGCATACCATCTTCATCAGTAAAATCTGCTTTCATATAAATAGCATCTTTTTCCTGCATAATGTCATAAAGGCGTGTATGACCCATAATAACCACTTTTAATACTTCATCTTCCTCATATTCAAAGTGGTTTTGCTTTAACACTGCAAGTCTTTCTCCTGGCCCCATAGAAACAGAGCCGGATTGCGCTTCAATTTCCCCAGATAAAATTTTAAGAAATGTGGATTTGCCGGCACCATTAGCACCAATTAATCCATAGCAATTTCCAGGGGTAAATTTTATATTTACATCTTCAAATAACTTTCGCTCACCGTATCTTAAACCTACATTACTTACTGTAATCATGATATTAATCCTCCAAAAACATAATCTACGAAATTATACCATAAAAAATCAACATACCGAAATATTTGTCATAAAGGATAATAAAGCAGAAATTTTCGAAAGGCAAAAAATTTAGTTTATTTTTTTGATTTTTTTAATTTTTTCTGTTCATTTTGTTGTACAATAATAGTGAGTCGGGGAAAATAAAGGGGTTTTTAAAATGGCTAAAAAGCAATTAATAGACTTTGTCAACAAATTAAAAGAATCCGGGATTAACGTAAGCTTTACAAAGCCTAGATCTCAATTTTTATTAACATTAGTCCAGCCAAAACCTTCTGCAACTATAACGATTAAATCGTAAATAAAAACAAGCGGTGAATCTATATTCACCGCTTCTCTTTTTTATAATTCATCCATAATTTTCTCGAATACTTCTTTTCGATCAAAATCTTCGCCCATTGGGAATTTTTTTATGAATTGATTGTTTTCATCCACCAGGAATGTAAGGGCTGTATGGACATAGTAACCATCACCAGGGTCGCGGAACTGAAATTTAAATGGTTCGGCGGCTTCTTTAATTTCCAATAAATCCTCACGTACATGATTCGGATCAGCGGTTAGAAAGAACCAATTACCGTCATTTTCGATTTCGAAGTTATTCATATAAGTTGTCAGTGCTTCAGGATTGTCTTTATATGGATCAATCGTTATCGATATAAATTGAACCTTACTTCCAAACACACCTTCTTTTTCTAAATCCTTTTTTAATAAATTCATTTTTTGTGTAGTAGTTGGACAAATATCCGGACAGTTAATATACATAAATTCTATCAGTTTTAATTTTTTATCCGCATTTTTAAATATGTATGGGTCCCCATCTTGAGTGACTAATGAAACATCATCCGGAATTTTTGCGTTCGCATCACGTATAACGAAAAAGAGAATTCCAGAAGTAATGCCCAATATGATTAGTCCAATCGTAATAAAATATCCTTTTTTCATCCTTATCCCCCCTAACTCAAAGATAAGGAAAAATCTCACAGAATCATATGGACATTTTGTGAACACTTATGAATATACATTCATTATTTACTTAATATGGGAATATATATAAAATAACGAATTAATATTCTGAATTTATTGAAAAGATAACAAATTTAAGATATTATTATTTAAATATATAGATAGAACGGCCGATATAGGAGAATGTAATTCAAGCTTTCTGGCTTTTTGTCACGGGTAAGGATTTGAAAGGAGAATTCTTTTTGAAGTTCGCAAGACTATTTTTCATCTTGTTCCAGCTTTGTATCTTATTTTTAATAAATAAAGCTGGATACTACTTTGTCGAGATTACACATCTACCGATTCCTGGAAATGTTATGGGGATGCTATTTCTTTTTCTACTATTATACACAGGTGTAATTCGATTGCAGTGGATTGACGAGGTTGCTTCTATGTTGATTAAACATCTTTCATTCTTTTTTATACCAATTTCAGTTGGATTAATGACATTAGCACCGGTCTTTATGAAAAGCGGAATCGCGCTGCTTGTTGTGTTGGTTATTAGCACTTTAGTGGGGATTGTCGTCTCGGGATCTCTTTCTCAAGCACTTGTAATTAGGAAGGAAGCGGTTCAAAGTGAGCAACATCATCACAGCTTATAGTATTATTTTAACCATAGTAGTCTATTATTTTGTTAAAAGAGTTTCGAAAAAATATCCTTCGCCATTTACAACACCGGTATTCTTAGGAACGATTATTGTCATTGCCATTTTACTTTTAAGCTCAGTATCCTATGATCAATATGAAGCAGCAAAGGACGTCATGACATACCTTTTAGGACCTGCAACGGTAGCATTAGCCGTTCCTTTGTATCGTAATCGGACACTATTAGCTAAATATCTTGTCCCTGCTTTGGTTGGACTTATCGTTGGTACAGTTGTGACCATAATGTCGGCCGTTTATTTAGCGAAAATATTTCATCTTGCCAAATATATATTAGCATCCATCAGTATTAAATCTGTTACCATTCCAGTAGCCTCGGAGATTTCGAAAATTATTGGGGCTGATACGATCCTGGTGGCAGGAATTGTCATGATCACCGGAATGTGCGGAGCGATGTTCGGACCTTGGCTTATGAATCTTTTAAACATAAATCATCCATTTGCCAGAGGCTTGGCAATCGGTGCAATGGCGCATGGAATTGGAACGGCAGAGGTTGCAAAAGAGGGAGAGCTCCAAGGAGCTGTTGCAGGTGTTGCAATGGGGGTAGCCGCTATTTTCATTTCAACGGTATTGCCATTTGTTTTACCTCATTTATTGTAGGTACGGATATGAGTCAAGTAAAGACCCGAGCTCTCGGGTCTTTTATTTGTATATATAATGAATTTTGGTAATCTGTGCAATAAGTCACGGATTCCATTTGTTTTTCTAGAATACGATGGTAGTAGCCCTTTATATATAGATAGGAAAGGAAAGTTGTCAATGGAATTTACGAGAAGAACGCTGTTAAAAGCAACTGCAGTGTCGTTAACAATGGCTGCTGCAGGGTGTGCACCAAAAAGCACAAACACATCTCAAGAAAATGACGCCAAAGCTGTAACAGAACCAGACGAATGGAAACAATCTGTCTGCAGGTTTTGTGGGACAGGCTGCGGTATCCTTGTGGGTATTAAAGATGGCAAAATAATCGCTACCAAAGGGGACCCTGATAACCAATCCAACAAAGGGTTGAACTGTATTAAGGGGTACTATATTGGGAAGATTTTATTTGGGAAAGACCGATTAACGAAACCATTAATTCGTGAAGATAAATCAAAAAAAGGATCGATGGAAGGGTTTAGAGAAGCAACATGGGAAGAGGCATTGGATTTAGTTGCAGCAAAGTTGAAAGAAGCTAACGCACAAGATCCAAAATCGATTGCTTTTTGGGGATCGGGCCAACAAACCATTACGGAAGGGTATGCGTCTGTTAAGCTTTGGAAAGCCGGTCTGTTAAATAATAATATTGATCCGAATGCAAGACTATGTATGGCAAGTGCAGTAGCAGGGTTTATGACAACTTTCCAGTCAGATGAGCCAATGGGATCCTACCGTGATTTGGACGAGGCGGATGTGTACGTTACATGGGGCGCGAATATGGCGGAAATGCACCCGGTTCTCTATTCACGTATGACAGCACGGAAGCTTAAAAATAAAGCTCAGGTTAAACATTATGATCTAACAACAAGAACGTCCAGAACATCAGAAATGGCTGATGTGACGATGGTGTTCCGACCTCAATCCGACCTAGCAATCGCTAATGCCATTGCTAATTATTTAATAGAAAAAGACTTGTATGATAAGAAATTCGTAGAGGAACACACCCAGTTTAAGGCTGGAACCGAAAATCTAGGTCACTCCTTTGAAGATCAATATGATATGTCTGATATTGGCCAAGCTGCCGACAAAGACTGGCCGATCAGCTTTGATGATTATAAGAAGATGATAAGTTCTTATACCCTTGAAAAAGCTTCGGAATTATCGGGAGTTTCCGTGGAGGATATTGAAGCATTGGCATTGGAATTTGCCGACCCAAATAGAAAGGTTTTATCATTGTGGACGATGGGAGTTAACCAGCATACAAGAGGAACCTGGATGAACAATCTCATTTATAATCTCCATTTGTTAACTGGAAAGATTTCCAAACCAGGCTGCGGGCCATTTTCCTTAACCGGTCAACCGAGTGCATGCGGCACTGCTAGGGAAGTTGGGGTATTTTCACACCGCTTACCTGCTGATATGGTGGTGAAAAATCCAGAGCATCGCCAGTTTACTGAGCTAGTTTGGAATTTGCCTAAGGGATATCTAAATCCCATCGAAGCCCCAGGGTTCCACACAATGAAGATGTTCCGTGAATTAGCGAACGGAAAGGTAAAGTTTTTATGGAGCATGTCCAATAACTGGGCTCAAACCCTCCCGAAATTAAATCGTTTTACAGGCAAAGATGAAAATGGAAAAGGGGTATTGGACGCATTTATAGTTGTGTCAGAGGCGTACCCTACAAAATCAACAGAGCTTGCAGATGTCGTTTTTCCAGCTGCAATGTGGGTGGAACGAGAAGGTCAATTTGGAAATGCCGAACGCAGAACCGCAATTTTTGAAAAATGTATCGAGGCACCCGGCGAAGCAAAATGGGACCTATGGCAAATTGTTCAAGTGGCAAAGCGAGTACTGGATGGAAAATTAATTGGTGACAAACTAGCATTTGACGTTTTATTTGGCTCAGTTTGGGATAAAAACAAAGACGATTTAATTGAAGATCAACGTGAGGTTAATAAACGATTGTGGGACGAGTACCGTGGATTTACAAATCCCCATGAACACCCTAACATCGAGGTTCAACAACTGGGGAATAAGTTGAAATTAAAAGCCAAGCAAATTGCACCATATGATGAATATATTAAAGACCATGGTTTGTGCTGGCCAGTAAGGAATATCAATGGTAAATGGATGGAAACCAATTGGCGCTATTCTTATGGAAAACAAGAGGATGGTTTTGACCAGGTTGGAATTGAAGAATTTGGTTCCGCCAATAAATTTAAAGAAATCGATTTTTATAAATCGACTGAACACCGTCCATCCATTTACTTCCGACCGTTTGAGGAGGCAGCTGAGGTTCCGGATGAGGAGTATCCTTTCTGGTTAAGCACAGGACGAGTGTTAGAACATTGGCATAGCGGTTCGATGACAAGGCGGGTACCTGAGCTGCATCGTGCCTTTCCGGAGGCTCTTTGTGAAGTACACCCTGATGATGCAAAGAAATTGGGGATTAAAACAGGGGACATGATTAAATTAGTATCCCGCCGCGGTGAGATTAACATAAAGGTCACTACCACTGGCCGCGGAAATCCGCCAACAGGACTTGTCTATGTTCCGTTTTTTGCAGAGGAAACATTAATCAATAAATTGGTTCTGGACTGTTATTGTCCAATATCAAAGCAGCCAGATTTTAAGAAATGCGCTGTTAAAATCATAAAGGCTTGATGGGAGGCACAACAGTGAAACATAGAGAACTACTATTCATCCTTGCATTTGCGGTTCTTTTGGCAGTGGCAATTGGATCGTACGTTATATTTAATGATTCTAAGTCAAGTGAACCGCAAAAGAAGAACGGCTTAATTCAATTGACGGAAGAAGGCAGACAAGATGCAACAACAATGGTCCTTTTGGATGCGCCCCCAATGCAGGGTGCAGACCATAAAGACCGTTGGGTTCCGGAACTGCGTCACGAGGCATGTTTAACCTGTCACGGAAAAGAAGGAACTGGAGCGCCTACACCGCCTAAGGACCATTACTATAATAATGATGTAGCAGGAAAGATCTTTAGAGACAACTGTGTTCAATGTCACGCAGAACAAAATGAAGTTGCCGAAACATCTTTTAATAAGAATAAATGAACAGGTTTAAAAAATATGCTGTGTTAAAGAACAATGTTGATTAGAACACTCTGTTGATTGGAGTGGAAGGTGCGAGACTCCTGCGGGAGAAGGTGTCACGGGAGACCCCACAGGCGCTATGGCGCCGAGGAGAAGGAAAAGCGGAAGCGGCTTGCCCAGGGGCGACAGGCATAAGTCGAGCCGGCATGAAGGTCGTTCTTTGACCTTCTTGACGGATTGGCTTATGACCCCGAGCCCCTAGCTGCTGTAGCTAGACAGGCTCCCGGACTCCCCCGCGGAAAGGGAGCACCTGGAACAGAAATCAACAGCCAAATTTAACAAAGCAAAAAAATAAAACAGATTTTTTTAAAGGTTTTCAACTAAGGAGAGATTTTCATGGTTATATCGGGTTTATACGTTGAAACCATTCCTGGCCAAGCAAAGGGTGTTGCTGCGAGCCTGGATCAAATCGCGGGAGTTGAGGTTCATCATATACAGGATGATTATAAAATCGTCCTGACTATTGAGGCGGACACCATCGAGAAAAGCTACAAAACGGCTGAATCCTTTAATAAAATTAATGGTATTTTAGCCATTTGCCTCGTATATACCAATTTTGAAGATGAACCGTTTTATCAAACGGTGGAAACAAATCATGCCTGAAAAGCTAACAAGAAGGGATTACCTGACATTAAACTGGGAGTCAACGGTTGGATTCCTTAGTAACTTCCTTGTTCCTCAAATGGAAGTAGAGCGCACCTTTATCAGACCACCTGGATCGAGTGAAGAGCTTCAGTTTTTAACGAGTTGTTCAAGGTGTGGGGATTGTAAAAAGGCTTGTCCCGAACAATGTATCCAGCTATTTTCCATGTCCAATGGGGTGAAAATAGCTGGTACACCTTACCTGGATTTAACAGAAACAGCTTGTACATTTTGTAAAAAATGCATTGAGGTCTGTCCAACTGGAGCATTAAATGAGAGGGATGAAAGGCTAAACCGTTCGATTGGTTCAGCAACAATTAATCGTCAATTTTGCTTGGCTTATCATGATGTAATGTGCGACTATTGTGTGCGATCATGCCCAGTGGAAGGGGCGATTCGACTTCGTGAAGGAAAGCCGGAAATACAATTTGATTTATGCACGGGATGTGGAATTTGCCGTCAACATTGCCTCTCAGAAAATAAAGCAATTAGCATAATCCCTCAATCAAATGGAATGAAATAAAAATATAGGAGGCTGGCTCAAAAGGAGTCAGCCTCTTAGTTCATTTTATCCAGATCATGCCATAGATAGCGGTTCGCCTAGTTTAGGTGATACAATGGATGATGGACCGTCAAGGTTTTAGGCTTTTTTCATCAGGAGGATTCTTTAATGAACAATGAGATAAAAAATAAGATATTAACAATGAAAGGATTTTATCTTCTCACCTTTTTTGGCGTCGGAAGTTTGTATCCATTATTAAGTGTATATTTGAGTGAAGTAGAGCATTTATCCGGCTATCAGATTGGAAGCGTTATGTCGATTAGTCCCATTATGATGATATTTTTTCAACCGGTTTGGGGGATGATTGCAGATGCCACTAACTCGCCTGTAAAGGTGTTAACGATCACGACATTGCTTGCCGGGATTTTTTCCCTTGGTTACGTTTTTTTTCATACATATTATTGGTTTTTATTTATTGCTATTTTGGTTGCATTGTTTCAAAGCGCGATTATCCCGGTCTCCGATAGTATTTCCTTAACCTATACTAGCCGGGTAAGGGTGAATTATGGGAGTATCCGACTTTACGGGTCGCTCGGATTTGGCGTAGCTGTTTTTGTAATGGGCCGTTTGTCAGAGCTTAATGAATCGATCATTTTTTATGCTTTCTTTAGCGCACTCGTCATATCTGCGGTTTTGGCGACCAGACTCCCACGCGAAAAGACAACAGGTAACAAACAAATTCTTTCTGGCATTAAAGAAATCTTATCCGTTAAACGGTTTATCTTGTTCCTGTTGATTACTTTTCTCATTTTTGGTCCTAATTTGGCTAATAATGTTTATTTTGGTTTGTTTGTAGAGGACAGAGGTGGTTCTTATACAGGAATTGGGATTGCGTTTTTAATTGCGGTCCTTTCTGAAATACCTTTTATGCGGATGTCGGGAGGATGGATTCAAAGAGTGGGGCTCCTGCCGATTGTAGCTTTAGCGGGTATCGTTTCGCTTGTTAGGTGGTTTTTTTATTTTACTGAGCCTAGTCTTTCAATCATTTATGTTTCCGCATTTCTTCAAGGTGCTTCGGTAGGATTATTTATTCCGGCTGGATTACAGTATATTCGTGAAATTACACCGAAACATATTACCGCTACTGCTGTTACCATTTATTCAGCAATTGGAAATGGTTTTGGTAATTGGTTCTCTACCTTTGTGGCAGGAATCATTTTTGACCGTTTTACAATTTACTCGGTCTATCTATTCTTTGGAATATTGGCGTTTATCGGAGTTATTTTAAATATATGGTTAATAAAAATGGACAAAAAATCTCATATTAGTAAAGAACTAATTGCAAGAAATTAGCACATTAGGGGGGTATCAAAGAAATGTCAGAAAAAGGCGAGTTTCAAGCTAATGAAGAACAGTACAAAATGCCAAAAGCTCTTAAAGGAGAAAAGAATGGTGTGTACCGAGTGGGATATAATGCTACGACAGGAAATCAAGCAAATGGTGAGCCGAATTTAGGAAAAAGATCGGATTTAAATAGTTAAAATTTGGCTAAAATGAAATGGCTGATTCTGAAATTGAAAGTTTTCCTTTGAAGGAGAGAGAAAATGAAAAAAGGTATAAAGAATTTAAACTACGAAACAACAGCACCAAAGCAGCCTTCTTTCACCATTCAGACAGATAATGCCTCACCAAACCCTACAAGTATCCCTGGTGACTCAGTAAATGAACATAAAAATCTTGAGTTGGCCAACGCGATCATTACGGGTGATGAAATAAAGCAGCAAAATGAGAATTTGTAACAAAATACCTTAATGTAAACAAAAAAAGAAACGGCTCTTTTGGCCGTTTTTTTATTCTTCTTTTTTAGATAAGCAGCGATCGCACTCTTGCAGATAGGATTCTGCTTGTTCAGTCATATGTTCACCACATTCAGAACAGACCTTATACGGAAGTTGGCGGTAAAATTCAACTGGGCTTTTCATTAACATTTAGAATTCCTCCTTTTTAGAAAGACAACGATCACATTCTTGGATATACGATTGCTCCTGCTCGTTCATTTGTCCTCCACACTCCGGACAAACCTTGTAAGACCCTTGGCGGAAATTCTCAACTGGATTTTGATAAATCATTTAATATTCCTCCCTTTTTATAATACAGAATTTATTGTTTTCCTTCTGTTATAAAACAGTATATTACGGACATTGAGTTTTGTATAGCCCTTTTTTCAAAAAAATCAAAAAATTTTAACAAATCCGTTTTGTTATCTTTTTAGAACAAAAAAAATCAAAAAAGTTGGTAAAATCTATAAAGTCACTAACATTATTTTCCATATATCAGGAAAGTTTTATTTTTGTAGAAAATTGTTGAAAAATCGTCAAATTTAGCTTCCATTCAGACTGATTTTCCATTACAATCATGGTAGATAACTGATGTCAGATTGATAGGAGAGATGGATAAATGATTACATCCTCAAGTCCGATCCTAATGATGGTTGCTATCATATTAACAATGATGTCCACCTATGCAGCATTAGATCTTTATTCTTTGTTGAATTCATCTGAACAGAATAAAAGACTTCTATTTTTAGGAGGCACCTTTTCAATGGGAATCGGAATTTGGGTGATGAATTTTTTCGGAATGTTATCCGGAAATATGAATGGCTCATTAATCTTCCATCTCCCAATCGTGTTGCTTTCGATGATACTGGGAATATCATTTTCTGGTATGGCCTTTTATTCTGTTACGGGAAAATCAATCAAACTTACTAATATTCTGCTAGGCAGCTTCTTTATGACAATGGCTGTCTTTGCCAACAACGTCATCGGTATGTACTCGATGAATCTTACTGTTCGTTACCACCAACTCCTTATCTTATTATCAATCGTATTAGTCTTTAGTGCATTTTTGTTTGCATTTTGGCTGTTGTTTTATAATAAGAGCTTTGCACATAGCAATCAGGTTTGGGTGAAACCTGTAGGAGCGCTCATTATTGCGGCTACCATTGTTAATGGGCATTTTTTACTCATTAGAGCAGCGGCTTTTCAGCTTGGCAACCAAGCTGGACCGATTCAAACTACTTCTGAAAACTTTGTATTCTATGTCATCTTATTTGTATCCATCATCATCTTAGGTGGGTTAATTAGTTCAAGTGCATTAATTAGCAAACGCTTGGCGGTTAGCGATACAAATTTAAAGGATATTACAGCTGCGCTTGATGAATCGGCGATTGTCGCCATTACAGATCCAAAAGGGATCATTACCTTTGTTAATGAGAAGTTTACCGAGATATCAAAGTATTCAGAGGCAGAACTGATTGGAGAGGACCACCGGATTTTAAATTCCGGTTACCATTCAAAAGAGTTTTTTAAAGAGTTATGGGCTACAATTGGCCGAGGAAACGTATGGAAGGGTGAAATCCAAAATAGAGCGAAGGATGGAACGCATTATTGGGTGTATACGACTATCGTTCCATTTTTGAATAAAAGTGGAAAGCCGTATCAATATGTTTCAATTAGAACGGATATCACGTCAAGGAAACAAGCTGAAGCGGACTTAAGAAATTCTGTAAAAGAATTAAGCGATATAAAATTTGCCTTGGACCAATCTTCGATTATTGCTTTTACGGATGCAAAAGGAAGAATCACCAGTGTAAATGACAAGTTTTGTGAAATCTCAAAGTATGAACGCAGTGAATTAATCGGCAAGGATCATAAAATGCTGAATTCCGGTTATCATACAAAAGGGTTTTTCAAGGAGCTTTGGAGAACGATTGGACAAGGCGAAGTTTGGAAAGGTGAAATAAAAAATAGGGCTAAGGATGGCACGTTTTACTGGGTTGATACGACGATTATTCCTTTCTTAAATGAAAACGGGGAGCCGTATCAATATTTGGCGATTCGGAATGACATTACAGAACGAAAGAAAACTGAGGAAACCTTGCACCGTCAGGACAAACTGGCTGCTGTAGGTCAGCTTGCCGCAGGGGTAGCCCATGAAATACGTAATCCACTAACTTCTATTAAAGGCTATGCGGAGTTTCTGCAGTTGGACGAAAAAAATCCAGAGCGCCTAGAATTTCTTGACATTATTTTGGATGAAATTGAACGTGTGAATACTATTGTTGAGGAATTTATGGTACTTGCTAAACCGAAAGCAGCCAATCTAGAAGAGAAAAATATTGTACCAATCATCAAGGATGTTCTTAATTTACTCGCTTTCGAGGCTAGAAAGAAGCATGTCCGCCTTCATTTTTCTTCTTGTGATGAGATTATTCAAGTGGAATGTGATAAGGACCGTTTAAAACAAGTCTTTTTAAATTTAGTGAAAAACGGAATCGAAGCCATGCCCGATGGTGGAGATTTAAGTGTTTATACAAAAGTTCGTGAAGATAAGGTTGAAATTTCGTTCCAGGATACGGGTATAGGAATTCCACAGGAAAAGCTAAATAAAATAGGGGAGCCTTTCTATACGACTAAAGAGAATGGAAACGGTCTTGGACTGATGGTCAGTTTTAAAATTATTGAGAGCCACAATGGCAATGTGTATATTGAAAGTGAAGTGGACAAAGGAACGACATTTAATATTGTTTTACCGGCCCGAACGGCATAAATATTGGTAACGTGAGCTTAATCACTGCTCACGTTATTTTTTTTTAATAAAATGTACTAAAAGTTTAATACATTTCTACCAAATTCTCGATTAATATAGTAATATGTGTTTTATTTTTTTTAAAATGTATTTTGGAGGGGAAATTGTGGGGACTGAGAGCATAAAAACAGTGTGCGGATATTGTGGCACTGGCTGTGGTCTGATTGTTGAAGTAGAAGATAATCAGATAAAGAGAATAAGAGGGGACAAGGATGCACCCGTTAATAATGGGCAAACTTGTGTAAAAGGTGCTTTTGCCTATAAATATGTCCATGCACCGTCACGGCTTAAAACGCCATTAATCCGTAAAGCCGGAGAGCTTGTCGAAGCTACGTGGGAGGAAGCATTGAATTACGTAGCAGAACGATTAAATTCAATTAAAACTACTTTTGGGCCTGAAGCGATTTCAATGTTCGCATGTGCGAGAACGACAAATGAATCGAATTTCGTCACTCAGAAGTTTATGCGTACTGTAATTGGATCAAACAATATTGATGGCTGTAACCGAACGTGACACGCCCCTAGCGTTGCCGGTCTGGCAACTGTATTTGGAAGCGGTTCACCAACAAGCCGAATTGAAGATATCAACGAAGCAAAAGTTTTATTACTAATGGGTTCTAATACAACTGAAGCCCATCCAATCATTGCAAATCGAATGAAAAAGGCTGCAAAGTCAGGAACAAAGATTATTGTAATTGATCCACGAAAAATAGATATGGTGAAAGTGTCACACCGTCACCTTCAAATAAGTGTTGGTTCAGATATTGCCTTAATCAACAGTTTGATGCATGTCATCATTCGAGAGGGGCTTTATGATGGACAGTTCATTCTGCAAAGAACGAATGAATTTGAACAATTAAAGCAGAAGGTTGAGCAATATACGCCAGAATTTGCTGCATCCATCACAGGATTGAGTCCTGAAGATATTATTGAAACCGCTCGTGAATATGCAACTAGCGGCAGCTCGATGATTGCCTATACACTTGGTATTACAGAGCATCATTGCGGAGTAAACAATGTCTTTGATATTGCTAATCTTGCATTATTAACAGGAAACATTGGTAAACCAGGAACGGGAATTATGCCGCTCCGAGGTCAGAATAATGTTCAGGGCGCTGGAGACATGGGCTGTCTACCAAATCAGCTAACTGGTGCGATTAGCCTTGCTGATGATGAGAAAAGAGCACGCTTTGAATCTCATTGGGGTGTTGAAATCAATCCAATGGCCGGAGACACGCAAACAAGAACATTTGATAGAATCGAATCAGGTGCTCTTAAAGCATTGTTTGTAATCGGAGAAAATCCACTTATGGCGGATGTTCATATGAATCACACAAGAAAATTACTTGAGAAGCTTGATTTGCTGATTGTTCAAGATATTTTCTTAACCGAGACGGCCTTAATGGCTGATGTTGTATTACCAGCAAAATCTTGGGGCGAAGTGGATGGTACATTCACCAACACAGATCGTCGTGTTCAACGGGTTCGCAAAGCGGTTGATGCCCATCCGAATGTGAAAGAAGACTGGCAAATTCTTTGTGAACTAGCTACGCTAATGGGCTATCCAATGTCCTATGAAACGAGTGAACAAATTTGGGATGAAGTACGTTTACTTGCCTGGGAGCTGTTTGGTGGAATGTCGTATGCACGACTAGATCAACAGTATTGCCTGCATTACCCATGTCCGGATGACAGCCATCCAGGTACGTTCCTAATGCATGAACATTTCCATCAAGAACCAGGTGATCAAATCCAAAAATCTTCCTTTGTTCCGGTTGATTATACAGCACCACTTGAATTGCCTGATGCGGAGTATCCGTTTACTTTAACAACAGGCCGTCGCTATGAATCATATAATACACATTCACAAACCAAGTTTTATGCTGACGGTGTTAAAATAAAACAGACAGAAGAAACACTAGACATCCATCCAAGTGATGCAAGTGCTCTTAACATTGAAGACGGGGACCTAGTTGAAGTGAAATCCCGTCGTGGAGAGCTTACAGTTAAAGCAAAAGTAACAGAGCAGGTTGTTCCAGGGCTTGTCTTTATGAGCTTCCACTGGAGTGAAGTGCCAACGAATGTCTTAACATTAAATGAGTTCGATCCAATCTCCGGTACAGCAGAATTCAAAGCATGTGCCGTTGCAATTAAAAAGGCTTAACAAGAAACAGAACCAGGTGAGAATCCTGGTTCTGTTTCTTTATGTTTTTTTATATTGCGGTTCCTCTAGCTCAAGTTGGTTTTTTCGTTCATTCAGATCTTGTTTTATTTCTTCAAAAACGAGCATCGCTTCATGAAATATTCGCTGGGCTTCTTTATCTAAGGAGTTGAGCGCAAGGGTGGAAAGCTGCGCTTCTATTCCTTTAATGGTTGCAAGGCATTGGCCTACATTTGAAGCAACGGTCAATTTTGTTCACATCCATTCGTAGAAGTTTATTGAGAGTGGAAGAGAATGTAATTCGTTTATTTTTGTTCATTTTTACCCCACCAGCCTTTGACTCGAAAAAATGCCGCGATGATTGTACCAACCCCGAACATCAATATAAGTGCAGCTCCATAGCCAAAACGCCATTTTAATTCCGGCATATGCTCAAAATTCATCCCATATAACCCTGCAAGAAAGGTCATCGGCAAAAAGATAACACTGACTAACGTTAATGTTTTCATGATGGCATTCGTATGATCCGCTTTTAATGACATTTGAAGATTGTATATACTCATCAGGTTTTCTTTGAAAGTATCAAGTGCACTGATGATTCTGGATTGATCACTTTCTAAATCTTGAAAATAAAATCTAGATTCATCATTGGAAAATGGGAAATCCTCTTTACCTGCCACCTTTATTACCTCTTCTTGAGGCTCAATCATTTGCCTTAATCCATGTAAGCGTGATTTCCAGCGATAGGCCGTTTTCCCTATTTGATTTTCAAAAGGGTCTTTAAAAACACTTTTTTCAAGCTTCAATAGTTCATCGGCTATTTCATCAATGGCAGTTAAAATGTGGTCTGTTGCCGTATTAATAACATGGAACAGTATTTGCCCTGGATGAGCCATCTGCTTCGGATCTTCTCTGAATAGAGTAGGGAGTGGCTGGAAAAGCTTTTTTTCTTTTTCATCCACAATCGTTATTACATAGTTTTTCGCAGCTAATATATTTACTTTTACTGTTTCATAATTTGGGGTTATCGAACAAATCGACAATACTACTTCATTTTCATATTCATTGACCTTGGGGATTTCGGAAAAATGAAGCAGATTTTTCTTTGCCAGCTGGTGGATAGGAAGCTGGTCTATAATTTGTTTTTTGTTTGAATGATCGAGATAAAACCATGCAACTTCATCCTGGTTTGGGATTGAAAAAGTATCGAGTTTTTGGATTTGGTTGTTTGATGCTTGATAGAGCCACATGTAAATGCCTTCTTTCGGAAGGAGGTTAAATTTATGATGCTGTCTAAGTTAATTTTCCCAATATAGGGTTATTTATTTAATAGGTTATGTTAAATATTTCTGTGGAAAACCCTTCTCAAGGACAAAAGGAGGGTAATTGTGGGGTGATTTGTCCTTTAGGGGCTCTTTCAAGGACAAAAGGAAGGAAATTGTGGGGTGATTTGTCCTTGATGGGCTCTCTCAAGGACAAAAGGAAGGTAATAGCAGTGTGATTTGTCCTTGACGCCCTCTCTCAAGGACAAAAGGAAGGTAATAGCAGTGTGATTTGTCCTTGACGCCCTCTCTAAAGGACAAAACGAAGGTAATTGTAGCGTGATTTGTCCTTGAGACGCTCTCTATAGGACAAAACGAAGGTAATTGTAGCGTGATTTGTCCTTGAGACGCTCTCTATAGGACAAAACGAAGGTAATAGCAGTGTGATTTGTCCTTGATGGGCTCTCTCAAGGACAAAAGTAAGGTAATAGCAGTGTGATTTGTCCTAGACACCCTCTCTAAAGGACAAAACGACGACAATTCCAGCCGGATTTGTCCTTGAAACCTCCTCTCAAGGACAAAACGACAACAATTCCAGCCAGATTTGTCCTAGACACCCTCTCTAAAGGACAAAACCACGGAATCTTAACCCGAATTTGTCCCTGAACCCTCCTCTCAAAAACAAAAAAATGCATGGATATCCATGCATTTAACGGGCGATTACTTTATTTAGAAATTGCGACATGCGGGGGTTATTTGTGTTGTTAAATATTTCCTCTGGTGAACCTTTTTCAATGATTTTTCCTTGATCCATAAAAATAACTTGATCGGCAACGTCACGGGCAAATTGCATTTCATGGGTAACAACGACCATGGTCATGCCTTCTTCTGCCAAATCCTTTATGACCTTTAGTACCTCGCCAACAAGCTCCGGATCCAGTGCAGAAGTAGGTTCATCAAATAGTAGCACAGCAGGATCCATTGCCATCGCCCGTGCGATTCCAACGCGTTGCTGTTGACCGCCTGAAAGCTGGTGTGGATACATTTCAGCTCTTTCCAATAATCCGACCTTTTCCAGAAGGTGAAGTGCTTTCGTTTTCGCTTCAGCTTTTGAACGCTTTAAAACGACTATTTGCCCCTCCATAACATTTTCGACAGCCGTTAAGTGGGGGAATAGATTGTAATTTTGAAACACCATTCCGGTTTGCTGCCGAAATGATGTGACCTCAGCCGAGGCGAGTTTTGAATTATTGGTTAGAACAATCGATTTATCGCCTAGAGATATTTTTCCTTCGTTTGGAATCTCAAGCAGGTTCAAACAGCGTAAAAGTGTTGTTTTTCCTGAGCCTGAGGGACCAATAATAACGGCTGTTTTTCCTTTTTCGATTGTTAAATTAATCCCATGGAGTACCTCTAAGCTATCAAACCGTTTATGCAAATTCTCAACAGAAATCATTGTTTCCCTCCATCCTTATTCAGCTAAAAAAGGCATATTTGAAGATGATTTTTTATTTTGCAATACCACGTTCAAATCGTTTTTCAAGCTTTTCTTGGAAATAGGATAGTATCGTACTAAAAATTAAATAAATAAAAGCTACCTCAATATAGAGCCATAATGGTTCATAGGTTACCGCAACGACCTGCTGGCCTTTTTGAAACATTTCTGGAACGGTTATCGTAGCAGCTAAAGAAGTATCCTTTACAAGGCTGATAAACGAATTCCCTAATGGAGGAATCGACACCCGAACGGCCTGTGGTAAAATGATTCTTCTCATTGCCTGAGCTCTTGTCATTCCTACTGAGAATGCCGCTTCCCATTGCCCTTTATGAATCGATTGAATAGCTGCTCGAATAATTTCAGAGCCATAGGCTCCTACATTCAGAGAGAAGCCGATAACAGCAGCAGGGAAGGGGTCTAACATTAGTCCTACACTTGGTAAACCGTAAAAAAGTATGAATAGTTGAACTAAAAGGGGAGTACCCCGGAAAATCCAAACATAGAACTTGGTAATGAATATTAACGGCTGGAAACCTGATAATCGTCCCAGCGCAGTAAATAAAGCAAGCATAAGTCCAAGTACAAATGAAATTAATGTTAACGGGATCGTAAAAGAAATCCCTGCCTGTAAAATAGGAAAAAAGGAATCACTAAGGATTCCTATAATTCGTTCTGAACGATCGGTTGTAAACATTGTCCCTCAATCCCTTATTTGGATACGTCTGTACCAAACCATTTTTCTGATATTTCTAAGTACGTTCCATCTTCTTTCATTTCTGCAAGTGCACCGTTTACTGCTTCAATTAATTCATCGCTGCCCTTACGGAAAAGGAATGCGTTTTGTGTTGCATTTTCTTCTTCTGCAGCAATCTTAGTTTGAAGCTCAGGGCGTTGTTTTTTCAAATCCAGGTATGAAAGGTTATCGTTGATATGAGCGTCGACTCTACCTGATGTAACGAGGTCAATCGCCTGGCTGAATCCTTCAACTGGAGTAATCGTAGCTCCAAGCTCTTCTGCCATTTTGTAATAGTTACTGTTTAAAGATTGAGCAGACTTTTTCCCTTTAAGATCATCAAACGATTTAAGGGTATCATTTCCTTCAGCAACAATTAGAACTGCTTTCGATACGATATATGGTTCAGAGAAATCGTATTTTTCTTGACGTTCAGGATTAATGGATACTTCATTCGCTACTAAATCGTAACGTTTTGCATCTAAACCAGCAATTAAGCCGTCCCATTTTCCTTCAACAAACTTTGGTTTAATACCAAGGCGCTTAAACACTTCTTCAGCTACTTCCACATCAAATCCAGTAAGTTTTCCATCTTCATCATGGAACGTAAATGGAGCATATGTACCTTCAGTACCAATTGAAATTTCGCCTTTTTCCTTAATTTGGTCATATAGGCTTGCAGTTTCATCGGATTTGTCAGCAGCTTTTTCATCGTCGTTCTGAGTGTTGCAAGCTGCTAAGGCTAGTACAAGAAAGAGACTGAGAAAGAGTAATAGTGTTTTCTTCATGTTAGGAATCCCCCAGTAATGTAATAGGTTTTATATAGAATAGCTATTTTAGGATAATATACAGGATGTATAGTGTCAATAATTAGCTAACAATAATCTTATTTTCTGTAATGAAACATTTTTTAAACATTATTTTTAAAAATAGTAAGAGGCTGACCAGGGTAATTGATCGTGCCCTGTCAGCCCCTTTTTTAGTCTTATTAAACTTGCCTGTTGATTTCCACTCCAGGTGCTCCCTTTCCGCGGGGGAGTCCGGGAGCCTCCCTCGGCGCAAGCGCCTGTGGGGTCTCCCGTGACACCTTCTCCCGCAGGAGTCTCGCACCTTCCGCTCCAATCAACAGAGTGCTTAAAAATAACATTGTTCTTTAACACAGCGTTCATATTAAAAATCTTAAAGAATGGTTGTCTGTTCTTTGTTGTCTTCTTCATTACTTTTTGCTGGTTTAAATAGGAGTCCGGAAAATGTTTTGATCATATGCTTTGTTTGGGATTCGATTTTATCTGATATGTGAGCGATTCGTTCAAAAAATAATGCTTTTAGGCTGTCAAGCTGACGGTCCATTTTATGAGCGAGTGCCTCCTGGTGGTCAATTCTTTCCATCACAGTTTGGTGATAAACATCTTGAACCTCTAATTTTGAGGAAAGATTTCGCTGGTTTTCTTGCATTTGCTCATTTAATTCATGGGAGAACTTTTCAAGATCAGTTAATTTTTTTAATAATGTATTGGTAATTTGGTCTTGAGTTGTTAATTGGGCAAGGAGCGCCTGATGGAAAATTTCTTCTTTGCTGGCTAATTGAGTGAGCTTGTCATGGTCCTTATTTATTTGCTCTAGTTTTTCAGTAACGGCTGCTTCCAAATGGGTTAAGTTCGACAGTATCAGTTCCTGAGCTTCGTTTTGGTGTTCAATTCTTGCTGTGATTGTTTCATGTTGGTTTTTGTGGCTAACAATCTCATTTTCGAACAGGTTGTTAATCGATTCAATTGAATCGGCTAATTTTTGATTGATTGATTCTTGGTGTCTTAACAGCTCCTCCATATATTGAAGACGGTAAATATCCTGATTTGATCCTGAATCTTCTGGTATGGATAAATGGACCTTTGATTCAGCTTGTTTATTTTGGAATAAATTCATCTTTTCACCTCGATTACGTATTTTAAGGGCAGTACTCTTTATCCTATGTAAAAATAATGAATTTTGTTAGAACCGCTGTTGCATCTGTAGAGAAAGAAAGATTCGGTTTTATAACCATTTAAATAGGTTTTATAGTATGATAATGGGAACTACATTAGTAGAAGAGGTGATGTGATTGCGCCCAATTGTGTTAGGAATTTTTGCGGCCTTCTTTTTTGCATTTACGTTCGTGCTCAACCGGTCAATGGAGCTTGAAGGGGGAAGCTGGATTTGGAGTGCTTCGCTACGCTATTTTCTAATGGTTCCCTTTTTGTTTTTAATCGTATTCATTAGAGGGAATGTGGGACCGTTATTTGTACATATGAAAAATCATTATTGGCAATGGCTCCTTTGGAGTTCAGTCGGATTTGGCTTATTTTATGCTCCACTATGCTTTGCAGCCGCTTATGGACCAGGCTGGTTAATTGCAAGTACTTGGCAAATTACGATTATTTCAGGATCACTCCTTGTCCCGCTTTTTTATATTACGATAGAAACAAAGAACGGTCCCATGAAAGTCCGTGGGAAAATCCCATATAGGGGACTGGCCATGTCCATGATTATTGTTGTGGGTGTAGTCATTATGCAAATTGATCATGCAACTCAGCTTTCTCTGGCACAAGCGGCCTTGTCTATTGTCCCGCTCATTGTTGCCTCGTTTGCTTATCCTTTAGGGAATCGAAAAATGATGGACCTTTGTCAAAGTAATCTGGACGTTTATCAACGGGTATTGGGAATGACGATGGCTAGTTTACCGTTTTGGATCATTCTTTCTATGGTTGGTTTATGGACAGTAGGAAGTCCTAGTTGGGACCAAGTCGTTCAATCGGGAGCAGTAGCTTTATTTTCGGGTGTCTTTGCGACCGTGTTATTTTTTGCGGCAACTGATTTAGTGCGAGGAAATATGCAAAAGCTTGCAGCTGTTGAAGCAACACAGTCGTTAGAGGTTGTTTTTGCGTTAGCAGGGGAGGTTTTCGTTCTTTCCAGCCCTTTTCCATCCCTACTATCTAGTACCGGAATGGTGCTCGTAATTGGGGGAATGATTCTACATAGTCTTATGTCTGTAAGGAAAAGGAGCTCTGCCAAGCCAAGAGCAGTTCAGCTTTAAGGGAAGCTTTTCATTTGTGATTTTTGCCTTTCATTAAAGGACAAGATATGATAAATAAAAAACAACAAAAAGGTGATTAAGATGAAGTGTAAGATTAATCGTATGGCAGCAAAAGCGTTAAATGAAATGTTAGCTAATAATGATGCAGCTGATGGAAAAATGCTTCGTGTTTATATTACACATATGCATGGAGACCATGCTCACTATGATATAAAATTTGATACCCCGACTGAACATGATGAAATTGTCAAAACCGATAAAGGAATCGACATTTTATTAGATAAACGGGAAGAATTTCTTGATGGGGTATGGATTCAATATTTCCAAGTACCGAAAGAGGAATTTGTCATTACGAACCCGTCAAAAGCAGGACATCACCACCATCATTAATTCATGTTTGAGTTAAAGCCAGGGAAAATCATTCCTTTGGCTTTTTTTATTTGTATGGAAATATTTCTCTTCTTATAATTTTTCTTCAGTCGAGAAAACTAAACTTGATGAGTCATAAAGGGGTGAGGCGGAATGATTTTTTTTGCTTGTACAAAACATGATGAATCCGATCCTAAAAATTACAATGGAATCGAAGTAACAACTTTAGGAGATCCGAATATCGTTGTCGCAACATTTAATTCCTATGACCCGCTATACGATTATCAAAATTTTATTAGCTGGACGGAAAGTATAGGAGATGATAATGTCGGTTTTTGTGATAGTCTTAAAGCATTTGCGAAAAGCTATAAAAATGTCTCAGAGCATGATTCTGCTTTAATGCTGTCCATGGTTTATGGTGATCACCAAGATTGTGAAGATCAATAAAAAATTTAAAAAAAGGATGCGGTGAATATGTCATTAGAATGGTTTGATCGAGTATGTGGTGAACTTGAGGATCATCTTGAATCGATTTGTGCAAAATACGATCAAGTGGGTCATATGACCATTGAACGTGGAGCAAAGTATCCGAGAATTGAATTTTTTGTTGAGACCGAGGATGATGAACGGGTATATTTTTGCACGATATCCTATGATCCGGCACACGAGGATTTCTTTTATGAATCATTTGACGCTGACTTAGGGCAGACCTCGAGGGTGGTTTTATTTGATATCGAGGATATTGTTGATGCGGTTCATGAGAGCTTACATGACTTTATCAATGATGACGATGAAATAGATGAAGATGTACTAGTCGCTGTTGAAGATGATGATTTTGATGAGGAAGAATACCATATGGCCGAAGCCGATGAACCTAGAGATATTTTTGAAGAAATTGATGTGGAATGGGAAACCCCTGAAGTGACAGCATACATGGAAGAGGATGATGTTGAGGTTACATACCAATTTGGAATTGTAACTGAAACAGGAGATGGAGTACTCCGAAGAGTAAACCGTATTTGGACAGACGATGATGAAATGATTAGGGATGAGTCAAATTTTATCTTTAGCAAAGAGGAAGCTAGTACGATCATCGCTATGATTGCATCCCATATGGATAAAATGAGCAATTTCGAAACTGATTTCTCTTAAGGAACAAATGGGCTTCTAACTAGATTTTTTAGTTAGAAGCTTTGTTTGTTCAGCGCGATTGATCATATATGCGGACATACGTTCCGCTATTTTTCCAAAAAAGTGTTGTTTTGTTGGTTAAACGGACACCAGATTCCTTATTTGTTAAAATGAGAGGCTGATTTGCTTGTTTTTACTACATTAACGGATCGTGTGTCCGTTAAAATGTATTTAATAGGCAATATGGTCAAAATAAGGGCCTCTATGTCCGCCAAATACCCTAACTTCGTTCAACTAAGGATCTATAATAAAGAAAACTCGCCAGCAAAATTGGCGAGTTTTCCCTTTGTTAAGACCAAGCCCAAATTACTCTTGACCAGTTACACAGTAATTATAGAATTGGCGACAAAAGGCGTGAAATGGATTCTTTTGTTTGAATCATGATCGAGCGTTTTTGGTATTTTTCCGGCGTTAATTCGGAGGAATGTTGAATATCTTCCGCGAATATCTTGACTAATTTCTGGGCTGTTTCTGAGTGATACAAAAAGGCGTTAACCTCAAAATTCAATCGGAAACTACGAACATCAATATTTGCTGTTCCGACTGAGGCAATTTGACCATCGACAACTATCATTTTGGCATGGAGGAACCCGTTTTCATAAGTGAAAATCTTTACGCCGGCTCTTAATAATTGCCCTGCATTAGAGTAGGTTGCCCAATAAACAAATGGGTGGTCAGGCTTATTCGGAATCATGATTTGCACATCAACACCCGAAAAGGCTGCTATTTTAAGCGCATCCAATAAACTTTCATCAGGGATAAGATAGGGCGTTTGAATATAGACATATTTTTTGGCGGATAAAATCATTTTTATATAGCCGTGTTTAATCTGTTCCCATTCTGAATCCGGCCCGCTCGAAACGATTTGAATCCCAATTTCCCCTTGTTTTGCTAAGGTTGGGTAGTAATAATCTTTAAAGGAGATTTTGACTTTTGAGGCTTGGTTCCAGTCAAGCATGAATCTCGATTGGAGATTGTTCACCGCTTCTCCCTCTATCCTCAGGTGAGTATCCCGCCAATAGCCGAATTTTGGATTTAACCCTAAATACTCATTGCCGATATTGAAACCACCAATATAGCCAATTTTGCTGTCAATAATGGCCATCTTACGATGATTTCGGTAATTCACCCGCAGGTTGATTAACGGAATTTTTCCTGGAAAGAACGATTCAATCTTACCGCCTGCCTGCTCAATTTGTTTTTTAAAGCGCCTCGATAAATATCTCGAACCGCTGTCATCATATAGCACCCTGACCTCTACGCCTTGCCTTGCTTTCGCTGCAAGAGCATCAGAGATTTTTCTGCCTAAGTCATCATCACGGATTATATAGTAGATTAAATGGATATGTTCTGTTGCACTATAAATGTCGCTTAACAATGCATCAAATTTTTCGTGCCCATCTGTAAAAATTCGCAGACCGTTATTTTCGGTAAACAATGCCTCATTGTTATTTAAATGTAAGTAAATAAGGTCCTTGTATTCATGAATGACCGGCTGCCGAAATTCGGAACGGTTTTCCTCAATTAACTTCATCTGAGCAAATACCGCTCTTTGTAAATATGTATGTTCATGTTTATCCCATTTAAAGATTCTTCTTCTGCTTAAATTTTGACCGAAAATGATATATAAAATAAATCCTAACACAGGGATAAAAAATAATACCATTAACCACGCCCATGTTGCACTAACATTTCGCCGTTCTAGGAATACTACGATACCGGCTAACAACAAATTCAATACCATAAAAATCCCTAATAGTACGGTCGTTATTTGCATTATATTCTCCTCTCTTGTCATTCTTTATTATAGTAGAACATATATAGGATGAAGTTTCAATAATTGCTGTGATTTGGAGGAAATGGGATAATAAGGACAGGTTATGAGGAGGGATGAAATTTAATGAAGTCACTGCTGTCAAAACTGCACACTATTTGTAACTTATATCCACTTAAGAGAAAAACGATCATTGTTGAATCGCACGCAATCGGAGAAGAGCTAATTGAGGCTATTTCCAATCATGGGCAATTTGCCATCAATCTTTCCTATAAGACTACACGAGACCTTGCATTGGAATATTTTGAGTTGCATTCAACGACACCTGGCAATTTTTTAGAACATACAGTTGGAACCCATCTTACATACCAGTTTCTTAAGAAATTAAGGGACAATGTTCAATTTCGCTATTTTTCCAAATTAGAAATAACACCTTCATTTAGTCATGCAATTTATCAAACCATCCAAACCCTTCGTTTAGCCAATTTTACTTCGAAATCCTTAAAAGCTGAGCTGTTTCTTTCACCTGAAAAAGGAGAAGATATAGTTTTACTTATGACAGAATTTGAACATCTATTACAAAGCCTCCATTTCATGGACGATGCTGAACTTTACCGTAAAGTGATGTCTTTTGAACCGCCACAAGCCGATGACATTTTCATTTTACAATCCAATTTACCATTGACCCAACTTGAAGAACAATTTCTTACCAAGCTGCTCAACGAAAATGTTTATAAGCTTCCTCTAGAACATGTGTATGGGATTGATATTCCTGAGCGGACAAGCCTGCGGTCTATTGCCTGGGAAGGAACATCTCCATTCAGTTATCTCTATCAACCGGGGGCGAGTAAAGAAAAGGCCAATCTCGCTATTTTTATAGCCAAAACAGAAGACATTGAAGTGAAGCGAATAGTTAAGGTTCTGATTGACAGCAATACAAAATTAGACGAAGCAGCTGTATATTATACGAATCCGGAGCCATACGTAACCTTGTTTTACCACTTATCCGAAAGTATGAGTCTTCCGATTACCTTTGGGGAAGGAATTCCTGTTTCCTTCAGCCGCCCGGGCAGGCTCGTGGCCTTGTTAAAGGAGTGGATTCAATCCAACTATAGTTTGCCCGTATTTTTGACAATGTTAAATGAAAATATCATTGAACTTGAAGATGGTGCACCATCTAAAGTAAAGATAATGAAATATCTTCGTGATTGTCAGATTGGCTGGGGGAAAGACCGTTACGTGTCTAGGCTGCAAGCGGAGATGAATCGCCTAAATGAAAAAATGGACCAGCAAGACAGCTCCTCCAATATTGAACGATACGAAACAAGAATCAGAGAATTAAGCTGGCTCATGCAAATGTTTAAAAAAATGTTTAAGCATTTACCAGCGGTCGAACCAACCATCAACTTCAAGTCTTTGTTATCAGGAATAGAGTATTTTCTTTCCAAAATTGCGCGTGCGACATCGATTACCGATCAGTCAGCAAAAATCGATCTTATAGAAGAAATCCAAAAAATCATTCCGTATTCAAATCAAGATATGAAAAACTATGATGCATTCGAGAAGCTGATGGACCTGCTGATGTCCGTGAAAATCAATCGGTCGCGGCCGAAGCCAGGCCATTTACATGTAACTTCGTTCAAACAAGGGATATACCAAAATCGTTCCAAGCTTTTTATCGTCGGATTGGACAACCGAAGATTTCCAGGTGATTCAAGTGAGAATCCGTTACTGCTTGATGCAGAAAGAATGAAATTAGGGAGCGGTCTTCCATTAATGAGGGAAAAAGGAAAGGAAACCATTTATACGATGCTCCAGGTTTTTGCTCAGGCCGAGGGCGAAATTACCGCTAGCTTTTCAAATTTTGATATCTGTGAGAACCGAACCGTAAGTCCTGCCCACCTTTTTCTGCAATGCTATCGAATGGTAATCAACAATCATAATGCAGATTATCAGGATTTATCCGCGGTTTCTGTGTGTACTTCTGCACCTGTCATCGAACCACTGGATTTTTGGAGCAAAGAACTTAATACAGAGCAATCCCGCCATGTGGGTGAAGACATTCTGAACCAGTTTCCTAACATTAGGAGGGGAAGAAAGGCAGAAGAAGCAAGGAATACTGATTTATTTACTGAATTTGATGGACGAGTAAATATTAATCCGGAAAGCTATGACCCGAGAATAAATTTAGAAAAAAAGATGACTGCAGGGAAGCTAGAAACATTGGCAACATGTCCGTATTCTTATTTTCTGCAAGAAATATTAGGGGTTCGTCCAGTGGAGGAAGTCCATTTCGATCCTTATCGATGGTTAGATCCGCCAACGAGGGGAAGTTTAATTCACGAAATCTTTGAAACGTTTTATAAAAAAGTAACCGAGAATGCCGAGACACCTTTTTTCAACACACATAAAGCTGCCATTATTGAAATAGCAAACGACTTAATTCAGAGACAAACAGCCGTAACACCTCCGCCAAGCCAACGTGTATTTGAGAAGGAAACGGAAGACATTTATAACTGTTGTATGATCTTTTTAAAAGAAGAGGAAGAACATTGTAAACATCATTCACCAAAATATTTTGAGTATTCATTTGGGATCGGCTCCATCGAACCTGCGAAAATACAGCTTCCTTCCGGGGAGGTAATGAGTCTTGCGGGGAAAATAGACCGAGTGGACGAAACGAATATTGGTAAATATCATATTATCGATTATAAAACGGGAAGCACCTATGGTTATGGAATGAATAAGCCATTTAAAGGAGGCCGGCAGCTCCAGCATTTTGTTTATGCACTAGCCATAGAACAACACTTAAAATTAGCTGACGGTGCAGTCGAAGAAAGCAGTTATTATTTTCCAACAACGAAGGGATATGGACAACGCTTTTCTAGAAAACAAGATCATCGATTACGAGAGAATGGATTGGATTTGTTAGAGAAGCTCATCAATGTAATTCGCTCCGGTCAATTTCCAATGACAGATGATGCAAATGATTGTACTTACTGCAAGTTTCAGGCTGCCTGCCGCAGAAGCTTCTATGATCCTAGCATTCTAGAGGCAAAACGGATGGATCAATCGGTTAATGGACTCAACAATTTCAGGGGGGTTCGAGCATATGAATAACCAAATCATTGACCAATCTGCCCGTGATAAAATTACATTTGATCTTCAAACGAATTTTTTGGTTGAAGCGGGTGCGGGGTCGGGAAAAACAAAAAGCCTTGTAGACCGAATGGTGAATCTTATTTATACCGGATCATGTGAAATCAATGAAATTGTGGCCATCACCTTTACAAGAAAAGCGGCTGATGAATTAAAGATTCGCTTTCAAAGCATGTTAGAAAAAACATGGAAAGAGGAGCAAAAAGATAAGGAAAAGCATCGTTTAGAAGTGGCACTCCAAAATATCGAAAGTTGCTTCTTGGGAACAGTTCATGCATTTTGTGCGAAATTGTTGCGGGAACGTCCGATTGAGGCCGGTTTGGATCTCAATTTCTCTGAGCTTGAGGAAGGCGATGATGTAGAGCTTCTAGAAGAGGCGTGGCAAGTTTATCTATATAAACTTCAACAGGAAAATTCAGGGGAATTACAGAAAATCTATGAATTGGGAATGACAGTTGATCAATTGTTTCATTGTTTAAAAGAAATGAAGGAATATCCTGATGTGTTATGGGTAACAACCAAAATGGAGAAACCTGATTTAAGCGCTCCTTTTAAGTCATTTATTAAATTAGTCAAGGAGGCGCAAAATTCAATCCCTGAGCAGGAACCAGATAAAGGCTATGACTCTCTTCAAAAAACAATTGTAATCGCCTGTAAAAAAGAGCGCCATATCGATCCAAAAAAAGATCGGGATTTGATCGAGTTTTATGAGTTGTTTAACAAGAACTTAAAACCAACCTTGAATCGTTGGAAAACGAAAGAGGATGCAAAATATTATGCGGAGCGGATTTCTTCGGAATTTGAACAGTTCATTAAGCCTTTAATAAAGCAATGGAAGGAGAATTGTCATCCTATTATTGTTGCTTTTTTACAGGGGGCTCTTGCCGAATATGAAAAACTTAAATCCGAACGATCCCTTTTAAACTTTCAGGATCTGTTATTAAATGCAGCTCATTTACTTAAAGAAAATCCACCTGTACGAAAGTATTTTCAGGAAAAATACAAAGTTTTACTGATTGATGAATTTCAGGACACTGATCCAATCCAGGCTGAGCTGATGTTTTTTTTAGTAAGTGAAAATATTCATGAAAAAAACTGGATTAGCTGTCGCCCCAAACCGGGCTCTTTGTTCATTGTTGGTGACCCGAAGCAAGCAATCTACCGATTCCGCAGGGCCGATATTGACACGTATAATCGCGTGAAACAGTTAATGGAGGAACACGGCGGTGAAGTATTACAGCTAACAATGAATTTTAGAACGCTCGATTGTGTTACGACCAAATTAAATAGTATTTTTGCAAACTACTTGCCTCAGCAAGAAACTCTTTATCAAGCAGCTTACCGTCCATTAAACTCGTTTCATTTAGACGATGGAAAAGGTTTTACCGGAATGAACAGATTGACTGTTCCGTCGGATTATACACTGAAACAAGACATCATGACGAAGGATGCAGAAAATATCGCTGCTGCGATTCTTAATCTGATGGAAAGAGGCTACTCTCCTAAGGATTTCATGGTGTTAACGCGATATACAGAGGGGATTGCCTTTTATGCCAATATTATTGAACAAGCCGGGGTTCCAGTCAGTATAAGCGGAGAAATCGTCATCGGGGAAATAAAAGAGTTCCAAGAACTTGAGATGTTAATGCAAGTGTTCACCGATCCAGCAGATGAGGTAAGTCTAATTGGAGCTATGCGAGGAATGTTCTTTGGAATCAGTGATGAGGAACTGTATCGGTTGAAAATGGCTGGTGGCAGCTTTTCGATTTATAGCGAGCTACCGTCATCATTGGATACCGAGCTAAAAGAACGGTTCGACGAGACGTTTGCTAAACTAAGATTATATCAAAAATGGATTCGGACCTTGGCCCCGACTGTGGCAATTGAAAAGGTAATAGAAGATATCGGCCTTCCTGTTTTATTAATGAACAGCGGCCAAAGTAAGCGTGCGTACAAAAGTTTAATGCAAATTTTAGCAGCGCTTCGCAAACAAGAAGCGAACGGAAACACGACCTTCAAACAAGTCACAACTTTATTAGTAGAAATGATAAATGAAAAAACAGTAGTCGCGAACCTTGAAGAGGATGCAGATGCAGTTCGAGTCATGAATGTTCATAAAGCAAAAGGGTTGGAGGCGCCAATCGTTTTCCTTGCTCACCCGGCAAAGCAGGTTAGCACTGATTCATTTTTATCCAAGCACATAAAGCGTGAAGATTTTCTTTCTAAAGGCTACTTTTGCTTCCGAGTAAAAAATGGAAATGTTCAAAAAGACTTGGCACTGCCATTTAATTGGGAGGTATTCAAAGAAGAGGAGCTTTTATACTTAGCGGAAGAAGAACTCCGGATTTTATATGTTGCAGCAACAAGAGCAGAAAAGGCGTTAATCATTAGCTCAAGTGCAAAAAGTGATAAGAAAAATCCTTGGGAACCTCTTTTCATAATTGATGAAATAATCGAGTTGGAGATAACAAATGAGACGCCAATTTTGTCTACCTATATGTCCGAGTCGATCCTCATCGAGGAATACAACCAAGCATCTTTAACAATGGAGAAACTCAAGAATTTGAATGAGAAAAGCTATGATCACTGGAATCCCACTAAAGAAAAGGATTTCTCCACTGTGTCCTTTATTGAACGAGAGGAAGGCGGTGGAAAGCAATTCGGTTCTTTCATTCATGATGTTTTAGAAAAAGTGGTACAGGGAACTGTGAGTTTGGATGCTTATTTAAAAATAGCCATGGAAAAATACTCGATACAAACAGAGCGGACAGAAGAAATAAAAGAGTGGGTTTCTCGTTTTATGATGACCTCTATTTGGGCAGAGCTTAAAATCGCAGAAGAAATTATTACCGAGGTACCCTTTACGTTTAAGGTAAAGAAAGAGCAGCCATTGTATTTAAGTGTGGCCAAATCTGAGCCGCATCAAGACCACCCTATCTTAGTTAAAGGTATCATTGATCTTATTTATAAACTAGAGGATGGCTGGGTGATTGTTGATTATAAAACGGATCGTCCAAAAAATCCTGAAGACATTCCTAAGCTAGCCAGCTTTTATCAAAGTCAGCTATCCTTTTATAAAGATGCTTGGGAGGAATTAACAAAAGAAAAAGTAAGCAAAACAATCCTTTATTTTATCGCGGTTGATTCATTGTATATAGAATAGGTTTTGTTTTAATAAGGGTCTGACTCTCAAAAAATTATGGGAGCAGACCCTGTTTATTTTTCTCCAAAAACCGCAGAAAATTGTAGAATAGTAGGATGAATCAGCATGATGTAAGTTTAAGCCAGCAAATTTAAAATTAATAAAAGGAATTTCACTTTTCACATAGAATAATCGTACGATAGGAGAAGTTATCTGAATAGATTATTTAATGAGTAATAGGAATGGAGTAAAGGTCATATGGGAAACCAAAAATTAATCAAGTTTTCTGAACGGATCTTTTATTTATCGGCATCACATGAGACGGATCGCCCCATTTTGGGAGCAATCATCGGGGACCAACATGTTTTAATGGTGGATGGAGGGAACTCGCCAAAGCATATAAACCTATTTTATAAAGAATTAGCCGACCATGGAATTCCAAAACCTTCTTTTGTTGTATTAACTCATTGGCATTGGGATCATATTTTTGGACTTTCACAGTTTAATATACCAATCATTGCCCACATAAAAACCGCTAACCACATGCTTCGATTGCAAGGGCTAAAGTGGGATGATGCTTCATTAAATGAACGTGTTCAAACAGGTAAAGAAACTTCCTTTTGTGCCGAAATGATTAAAAAAGAGTTTAAAGACAAAAGGGATATTCAAATCTGCATGCCAAACATCCTATTCGAAGATAAGCTATTCATCGATTTAGGTAATCTTACGTGTCAAATTGAGCATGTAGGCGGGGACCATTCCGATGATTCTACGGTTATATATGTACAAGACGAACAATTTTTATTTTTAGGAGATTGTAATTCCTGCGATATTTACTCAGAGAAGCGGCAATATACAAAAGCGAATGTAGTACCCCTTTTAGAACGGTTAGAACGTTTTCAGGCTCAATGGTATCTGCATTCGCACTCAGAACCGATTAACCGCACCGAGTTTCTCCAGGAAAATCGAGAGTGTCGTTCCATTTTAGAAAGCTTAAATAAACATGGTGAACATTTAGACTTAATTTGCAAAGATGTTCAACCCATATTTGGCCGAAACTTAACGCAGGATGATCTTGAGTTCATTCAATATTTTATTAATGGAAAAAATTCGAATTAAAAATCAAATGGTAAACTCGAAAAAAATAGAAGGATAGGTAAAATTTACTCTCCGTTTTTTCTAGACAAACGAAAAAACGGAGAGTAATATATTTCGTATATTCAAAAATTCAAATATATAGATATTGCGAGGGTGGTTTTTTAGTGAAGAGCTTTATGAATGGTTTTAATGATTATTCTATCGAAAGCTTTAGAAGAGATTTTCTGTCAGGGACGATCGTTGGTGTGATTGCAATCCCCCTCGGAATGGCGTTTGCGATTGCTTCTGGAGTAAAACCGGAATATGGGATCTACACGACGATTATCGCAGGAATTCTCATATCACTTTTCGGAGGATCAAAATTTCAAATTGCCGGTCCAACAGGTGCATTCATTCCTGTTTTATTAGGAGTAGTCATGACATATGGCTATGAGAATTTATTAATTGCAGGATTTATGGCTGGTATTATGCTATTTTTGATGGGTCTATTTAAATTAGGCTCACTTATAAAATATATACCTCGTCCAGTAACAATTGGGTTTACGTCCGGAATTGCCGTGATTATTTTTACCGGCCAGATTGCTAGCTTCTTAGGGCTTACAGGAATAAAGAAACACGAGGAGTTTATCGCTAATATTGGTGAGATTGTCCAGCATTTCAATACAATTAATATATATAGTGTCATCACGTCTGCTATTTGTTTAGTGATTATTTTACTGACGCCAAAATGGGTTCCGAAAGTTCCAGGACCGTTAATTGGCCTGTTAGTATCAACTTTAGTAGCAACTCTGTTTTTTTCGGGACAAGTGGCGACTATTGGTTCAGCCTATGGGGAAATCCCCAATAATTTGCCTAGTTTTCACCTGCCTGATTTCTCCTTAGAAAAAATGATGCTAATGCTTCAGCCAGCATTTGTGATTGCTATCTTAGGAGGAATAGAATCATTGCTTTCCGCCGTGGTAGCAGATGGGATGTCTGGTACAAAACACAATAGTAATAAAGAACTGATCGGCCAAGGAATTGCAAATATGGTAACGCCATTATTTGGCGGTATTCCTGCTACAGGTGCCATTGCCAGAACGGCGACCAATATTAAAAACGGGGCAGTATCCCCCATGTCAGGAATCATCCACGGTCTTATTGTTCTGTTAGTACTGTTACTGTTTGCACCATATGCTTCCCATATTCCGTTAGCCAGTATGGCCCCAATCTTAATGGTAGTGGCTTGGAATATGAGTGAGCGCAAAGCATTTGCACACGTTTTATTTACAAAAACCAGTGACTCTTTTATTTTGGTTATCACATTTTTATTAACGGTATTTTCCAATCTAACCATCGCTGTCGAGGTGGGGTTAATATTGGCGGCAATCTTATTTGTAAAGAGAATGAGTGGATTATTAACAGTAGCAAAAGTGCTGCCTGATCATTCATCAGAGGATAAAAAGGTTGCACCTTACGTGGTACATGACGGGCATGACTGTCCGCAAATTGGCATTTTTACTATAGAAGGACCTCTGTTCTTTGGGGCTGCGCAAATGTTTGAACAGTCCATTATGTCGACGATTAATCACCGTCCATTGGTGCTCATCTTACGGATGGGGAAGGTTCCTTACATGGACACAACGGGAGAGGGGACATTAACGAGCATTGTCCGACATTATCAAAAACATGGTGGTACTATTTTAATCTCAGGAATTCAAGCACAGCCAATGGAGGTTTTAAGAAAAACAGGACTGCTTCATGAAATCGGGAACAATCACTTTTTTGAACATACTGGAGATGCCATTGATTATGCGCTTACCCATTTAAATTATCATAAATGCGTTGGCTGTCGAAACTTCGCCTTCCAAGAATGCTCACAATTGTCGAAACACCAAGAAATTGGAGGAAAAATGACACTTCAAGTATAATAAAGAAAATAGTAAAGATTATTGTAGTTATAATTGGAGGAGAAAATGGAATTACAGTTACAGCAATTTAAAGCAGATTTTTTTAAGGCTCTTGCTCATCCGTTAAGGATTAGAATTCTTGAGCTGCTGGCTGAGGGCGACAAAAATGTTAATGAATTACTAACGATTATTGGGGCTGAAGGTTCTTCAGTTTCACAGCAATTAAGTATTTTAAGAAGTAAAAACATTGTCTATGGAACAAAGGAAGGAAATCGTGTCCTTTATTCCTTGAGGGATCCAATGATTATTGACTTGTTAAACCTTGTTCGGCAGATTTTTAATAATCATCTAATTGATACGGCATTATTACTGGATAAATTTAACGAAGATTTTGGGAAGGATTTGAAAGAGAAGGACGTATAATATACTGTGAGAAAATCTTACCGTAATTTTCAAAAATTTTTGCTAAAATGTTGTTGTAGCATATCATTAGAGGTAAAATAGCTTTTATAGATTTTTAATATGGGAAGTTTTACTAAAACTTTTTAATAAGGAGACTAACAAAAATGGGTGGGCACAAAACAATTGATATCCAACTAACCACTACTAAAAAGGAAAAACCTGATTTTCACAATTTAGGATTTGGAAAAGTTTTCACAGATCATATGTTTGTGATGGATTACAATGAAGGTGAAGGCTGGCATTCTCCAAGCATCATTCCTTATCAACCGATTTCACTTGATCCAGCTTCAGTGGTTTTCCATTATGGTCAAACAGTATTTGAAGGACTCAAAGCATATCGAACAAAGGATGAGAAAATTTTACTATTTCGTCCAGAGAAAAACTTCCAACGTTTAAATTCTTCTAATGATCGTTTATGTATTCCACATATTGATGAGGAACTAGCTTTAGAGGGTTTAAAAAAATTAGTCTGGATGGATCAAGACTGGATTCCAACCGTTGAAGGAACCTCTTTGTACATTCGTCCTTTCATTATTTCAACCCAACCTTATCTTGGCGTAAGTCCGTCATCACAATATAAATTTATGATCATTATGTCACCGGTAGGTTCCTATTATAAAGAAGGAATTGCTCCTGTAAAAATTGCCGTGGAACAGGAGTTTGCCCGTACGGTAGAAGGTGGAACCGGTACGGCTAAAACGGGTGGTAACTATGCAGCCAGCTTAAAGGCACAAGAAATTGCTGGTGAAAAAGGCTATTCCCAGGTTTTATGGCTCGATGGGAAAGAAAAGAAATATGTTGAAGAAGTTGGAAGCATGAACATCTTCTTCAAAATCAATGGTGAAGTGGTTACTCCTTCCCTAAATGGCAGCATTTTAGAAGGGATTACAAGAAATTCAATCCTTCAGCTATTAAAACATTGGAATGTGCCAGTTTCAGAACGCAGAATTTCAATTGATGAAATTTATGAGGCTTATCAAAAAGGTCAACTAGAAGAAGTGTTTGGTTCAGGCACAGCTGCAGTCATTTCTCCAGTAGGCGAATTGCTATGGAACGGGCAAAAAATGATCATTAACAACGGAGAAACAGGAAAGTTAACAACAGATATATATAACACAGTAACCGGAATTCAAAATGGTAAAATCGAAGATCCATTTAACTGGGTTCTTGAGGTTAAAGAAGATTAATTTATAAAACAGAAAGAGGCGATCCTTTTAGGTCGTCTCTTTTATTTGCCATCCAAATCTTCCTAAAAAATTCAATTTTTATACTCTTATTAATATTAAAATTATAATACAATAAAACTGGTGGCTTAGCTGAATACATACTGGCAGTTTCATAAACACAATAATGAATACTTTCCAGGTTTACATAAGAAAAAGTCGAAAAAATGGGAGGTTAGTTAAATGTCGGGAAGCCAAAAATTCAAGGTCCCTATTTTGAACCAAGCTGATGAATACGACAATTCGAGTACAATTTTGGAAAGTACAAACTTTTTAAAAGATGGACGTCCAATCATTACTCAAGTTTGGAAAGAGGATGAGTACACTTTCATTACATATTATCTTCCCTCGCTCGATCTTGAAGAGTTTACGCAAAACCAACTCCTTAACTATTTAATTCAACAGGAAGTAAAAATTCCTCCAGATGTAAATGAACTAAGAGTTTCGTCAATGAAGTTTAATGACATGCTTAATATGGAATGTTGGAGTATCACCATTGTGGTCGGCGGTTTAAATAATTAAAGATTGTAATATTACTAAAGACATATGGTTTTTTAGCCTATGTCTTTTATTATTTTTTGGCGGGATTGGGGCCCGATGATTGTCCTGGCCTGGGGCGCTATAAAGGAGTATTAGTGATCTATTTTTTGAAATCAATGGGGATTTAGGTCACTAAAAGGGGAGTTAGTACCCTGTTTTTTAAATCAATGGGGAGATTAGGTCACTAATAAGAGTTTTAGGACCCTGTTTTTTGAAATCTCTGGGGATCTAGGCCACTAAAAGGGTGTATAGTAACAGCACAAATTATTAAAATGATAACTCACCAATAAGACGTTAACACTATAAAAAACGGAATAATGCTACTCGTAGTGTTAATTGAACGAATATTCTAAACAATTAGAAATATTCACAGTTTCGTCACAAACTCGCCGGTCATAATTCGAAATATATGATATATTATGAATATAGAAACAAAACAATTTAACATCTTAGGAGACTCAGCCATATGAGTGTTCGTTCCGTAAAGTGAACGAGTAACTCATTCCTTATCAACTGCATTTTTTAGATCATGAAAGTCCTGGCCTAAATGGTCAAAAGAGAAGCAGCAGCGTTTGTGGAGGAATAAATAGCCAAGCCACTAAACAAATTTTATCTACTAAGTAATGGCCTGAAAAAATCTTAAACCTGAAAGTCATATCAACATCAACTGAATGAAAATGGAAATTCTACCTATGAAAAAAACATACGTAGAAAGGAAGTCTTCTTTCAGAAACACAAAGTTCCAATAATCCAAAGTAATGGGTGTAAAGAAACTCTTTATGTAAAAGGACAATGGAAAATGTGGATGAAGATATGGATACGATAACTTTTTCGGTGAGAGGGTTATTGGAAAAAGTAGGGGAATGATTAAAAAGGCATGAACTATTGATGAAGTAGATAAAAGATCTGCTAGCTAAAGGAAGAAACATTTTTTAACTGAATATGGTTGAAAAACAAGTATTTCGCTCTAACCATTGAAGGAACGGAACAGAAGTGAACCTAGAAAAAAGCATAGGATGAGTGAGTCTTCGATTAAAGATCGAAAGTTTGTGTTTGTCAGGAAAGAAAATTCCAGTGTGAAGAAATTGGTAATTTAATTCCTCTAGCGGAACAAACACGGATCGGCTAATCCGTAATTAATTAGTTCTTCAATTCAAAATAAACACTATTTTGAGTTGTAAAGAATGAAAGAATTGGCTGATTTTTATGGTTGGGTCCCCTAAGATGTTAATCCAAAACAAAGCTCTTTGGTTCTTATACCAAAGGGCTTTGTTTTTTTTGCCCTATTTCTACATACCTCAGTATTTATAACAAAAAATAGTCAAGAACATATATATAAAGAAATAACTGGATTTAGAGTTGAATCAGTTGAATTATTTTTTATTTTTGATAAAATTATAAAAATTTACTCTAATTTTCCGTCAATAAATAATCCGGATTGAAAGAATGTTCAATAATTCAAAAAGGAAGTGAGAGCATGAGAGATGTTAAAATGGCAGATCTATTCAACCACCATATTGCACAAAAATATATCACCCGATCTGGCTTGGTTCATGCGATTGCTGTTGCTTACCACGCATTTGATTTGGCAAAGAAAGCCAATGAAGATGTTGATGTAGCAGCCAAGGCCGGTTTCCTTCATGATATTGGTCATTATACTTGGTACAAGGATGGAAAATGGGATTATCAATTATATCGCCAAAATGATATTCATGCGATTAAAGGGGCAGAACGGGCCCATAAATTATTAATTCGCTGCGGTGAAAATCCAATTAAGGCAAAGGAAATTTCATTAGCAATTCTGTTTCACACGGATTCCTTCCTTCCGGGTGGTGAGGTAGTCAGAACACCGATGCAGTCAATCATAAAGTTAGCGGATGAAATGGACGAGGAACCGGGAGGAATGCACCATTACAGACAAATTGATCCAACTCGTGCCGCTAAAAGCCTTGAAATTTTAGATCAAAAAATCGATCATTATCTTACAGCACGAAATAGTGTTAATGGTATTTGAAAATAGAATAGTCAGAAAATGAAGTTGAATAAGCGATACTAGTAGTGGTATAATTTTATAGTGAATTTCTTCCATTAACAAGGAGATGAGTCTAGATGAGTCAAGTTAGTCAAGAGAAAACAGGGTATTTTGGTGAGTTTGGCGGAAGTTTTGTACCAGGTGAGCTTCAAAATGTATTGAATATATTAGAACAGGAATTTTTGAAATATAAAGATGATCCTGATTTTAACGAAGAACTTAATTATTATTTCAAAGAATATGTAGGAAGAGAAAATCCGCTTTATTTTGCTGAACGGTTAACAAATGAATTAGGCGGTGCAAAAATTTATTTAAAGCGTGAAGATCTTAACCATACAGGTTCTCACAAAATTAATAATGTTCTCGGCCAAATACTTCTTGCTAAACGGATGGGTGCGAAACGAGTCATTGCAGAAACCGGTGCGGGACAACATGGGGTTGCAACTGCTACTGCATGTGCGATGTTCGGGATGGATTGCACGATTTATATGGGTGCAGAAGATACGAAGCGACAAGCACTAAATGTATTCCGGATGGAATTACTTGGTGCCAAAGTGGTCGCTGTCACAAAAGGACAAGCCCGTTTAAAGGATGCAGTTGACGAGGCGTTTGCAGATTTAGTTCAAAACTATGAAAATACTTTTTATTTATTAGGCTCTGCAGTGGGACCACATCCGTTCCCAGCTATGGTCAAGCATTTCCAATCTGTTATTAGTAAAGAGAGCCGGAAACAAATTCTTGAAAAAGAGGGAAGACTTCCTGATGCAGTGCTTGCATGCGTAGGAGGCGGAAGTAATGCGATTGGAGCATTTGCTGAGTATATTCCTGATGAACAAGTTCGCTTAATCGGTGTCGAGCCAGCGGAGGCTGCAACGTTAACCCAGGGGACTCCTGGTGTGCTGCACGGCTTTAAATGTCTTGTTCTTCAAGATGAAGAAGGTAATCCGCTTCCAACTTATTCCATTGCTGCAGGCTTGGATTATCCAGGGGCAGGCCCAGAGCACAGCTACTTGAAGACAATTGAACGTGGTGAGTATGTTTCCGTTACAAGTGCCGAGGCTTTAAATGCGTTTCAAGTATTATCAAAGCTGGAAGGAATTATACCTGCACTAGAAAGCTCACATGCTGTTGCGTATGCGATTAAACTTGCACCAACCTTAGCTAAGGACCAAATCATTATTATTAACATTTCCGGTCGCGGTGATAAAGACGTTGAACAAGTATTTGACATGCTGAATAAATAATAAATAAAGAATCAAAATAAAAAAGCGCCATTTGGTGCTTTTTTTAATTTTTATAAATATAAAAGAAACAAAGTAAAAATATCAATCATATAAACAGACATTTTAGGGAGGCAGGGACTTGACATTAAACAAAGAAGCTATAAAAAGAAGAATTGAAGTAGCCTCAAAGCGAACAAAGGCTGATCTAGTGATTAAAAATGGGCATGTTGTCGATGTATTTAACCTCGAATTAATGAAGTGTGATGTAGCAATTGTCGATGGAGTGATTGTTGGAATTGGTGAATTTGATGGACTGGAAGAAATAGATGCAACGAATAAAATTATCTGTCCATCGTTTATTGATGGTCATGTTCATATTGAATCGTCGATGGTTACTCCAGCGGAATTTGCTGAAGTTGTTTTGCCTCATGGTGTAACGACTGTTGTGGCCGATCCTCATGAAATTGCCAATGTCGCTGGTGCAGAAGGAATTAAGTTTATGCTTGATTCCTCAGAACAGATTCCCTTGCATGTTTATGTCATGCTTCCTTCATGTGTTCCGGCGACTCCATTTGAAAATTCCGGTGCCACTCTTTACGCAGAACAACTAGCCCCATTTTTCGATCACCCGCGTGTATTGGGACTTGGTGAAGTAATGGACTACCCTTCAGTTTTTCATGGAGACGATCATATCGTTGATAAATTGGTAAGTACCCATTCTAAAGCAAAAAAGATTGATGGTCACGCCGCCGGCTTATCAGAAGATGATCTTAATATTTATACCTCGGTCGGAATTAGAACAGATCATGAGGCCGTTTCTGTAGTAGAAGCCGAGGAGAGATTAAAAAGGGGAATGTATCTTATTATTCGCCAAGGTTCGGTCGCTAAAGATCTTCTCAACCTTATTCCGGCTGTTACGAATAAAAATGCGCGGCGCTGCCTTTTTGGAACGGATGATAAGCATATTGATGACCTAATAAACGAGGGTAGTGTGGATTATAGCGTTCGACTTGCTATCGAGTATGGCATAGATCCGTTAACAGCAATCCAAATGGCATCCTTAAATGCGGCTGAATGTTTTGGGTTAACTACTAAAGGTGCTATTGCACCAGGTTATGATGCTGATTTTCTCATTCTTGATGACTTGCAATCGATTCAAATCGATCATGTTTATAGCTCCGGTAAATTAGTCGCCAAACGCGGTAAATTAATAGGTGAATTAGATTGTCAGCGAACAACCACCTTACAACAATCGGTTCAAACACGAATGATGAATGATCAGGAACTTCAAATTCCTATCGCTGAAACGAGACGAGCAAATATTATTGAAATTGTTCCTAATCGTTTAATCACAAACCATGTCATTGAAGAGGTAAATGTCGAAGCAGGGAATTTTTTGCCTTCCATTGAGAAAGATCAATTAAAGATGGCCGTCATTGAAAGGCATCATTTAACTGGAAATATTGGGCTTGGTATAGTAAAAGGCTTGAATCTCAAAACGGGGGCGATTGCAACCACCATTGCCCATGATTCACATAATTTGATTGTCGCCGGAACCAATGATGAAGACATGTTATTTGCGATTGAGGCCATTAAAGCGATCGGCGGAGGCTTAATCGTAGTTGAAAATAGAAGGATTTTAGCAGAACTTCCGTTAGCCATCGGGGGAATCATGTCAGAGCATGACTATCGAACTGTTTTCCGACAGTTAGAGCAAATTAACTCAGCTCTAAAAAAGTTGGGAGCAACCGAACTATTTAATCCGTTTTTGACTTTGTCATTTTTAGCGCTTCCTGTTATTCCTCATTTAAAGCTTACCGATCTAGGATTGTTCAATGTACGAACATTTCAGCATATTAGTGTTTCAGTAGATTGATTATGAAAATAACCTTTGTTTGAAAATCACTGTAACATTCCCTTACAATTCTGTTACTTTTTCACAGCTATTTCATTAAGATAATCATATTAGTTTCGGGTGTTCACATATGTTAATAGAAAAATCGGAGCTAGATTAACCTCTACTAAACCATATCTTCATGTTGAATGACAACTCGTATCCTTTTAAGAATCGATTGGATATTACGAAAAAGGTGAGGATAAATGGGTGAAAATTTTAATAAAAAATACTGAGATTATCACGATGAATGATGAAAATGATATTGTATTCGGAGATTTATTAATTGAAAACGATCGAATTGCAAAGATAGGGAAGGATTTACAGCTTCACGACATTGATAAAATCATTGATGCTAAAGGAAAAACAGTCATACCAGGATTTGTGCAAACGCATATTCACCTTTGCCAATCCCTGTTTCGTGGTCAGGGGGATGACCTGGAATTATTAGATTGGTTAAAGAAGCGGATTTGGCCATTAGAAGCGGCCCATGATCCAGAATCAGTGTATTACTCAGCGATGCTAGGCATTGGTGAGCTGATTCAAAGCGGGACTACCTCTATCGTTGATATGGAGACGGTTCATCATACAGAATCAGCTTTCCAAGCGATGGCTGAAAGTGGTATTCGGGCTATTTCCGGGAAAGTCATGATGGATCTTGGGGTGGAAGTACCAGCACGATTACTTGAGAGCACCGAAGATTCTTTGCAGGAAAGTGTCAATCTGTTAGAAAAATGGCACAACTTTGATCAAGGGAGAATTCAATACGCCTTTTGTCCGCGATTTGTTATTTCCTGTACCGAAAACCTGCTTACCGAAGTAAGAGATCTTGCGAGCTATTACAGGGTGAATGTTCACACACATGCTTCTGAAAATCTTGATGAAATCAAACTTGTTGAGCAGGAACGGGGAATGAGAAACATTGTCTATCTCGACCATATTGGTTTGGCCTCACCCAATCTCATCCTCGCACATTGTGTCTGGCTTAACGAGGAAGAGAAAAAAATTATTAAAGAACGAGGAATTAAAGTAAGTCATTGCCCAGGATCTAATTTGAAGTTAGCTTCCGGTATCGCTGAAGTCCCTGATTTATTAAGCAGGGAAATCCCTATGAGTCTCGGTGCCGATGGTGCGCCTTGCAATAATAATTTGGATATGTTTAATGAAATGAGGCTGGCCTCGATTATTCAAAAGTCCTTTCATGGTCCGACAATTATGAGTGCGCAAACAGTGTTTCGAATGGCGACCATAGGAGGAGCTAAAGCAATGGGGCTTGATCAGGACATCGGTAGCTTAGAGGAAGGAAAAAAGGCAGATATCGTCATTTTAAATATGAATGATTTTCATGTGTATCCATCATTCGGTGTCGATCCGATCTCACGGATTGTGTATTCTGCTACGAGAGCGGATGTCGAAACAACAATCATAAACGGTAGTATCGTGATGGAGAACCGCATCATGAAAACAATCGATAAATCGATCATTCTCCGTGAAGCAAATCAATCGATTAAACGATTATTAAAGCGTATAGCCCGGTTAGAAAAGTTCAATTAGTCTATCAATCTAGAAAAATCTTATAGAAGGCGTTCGCTTCGATCATTAGTGATAACAAAAATCCAATCCAAAACCGGAGGAGTGATGTCATGAACCATAACACTTTTTTCACAATTGTGCTGCCGCAGGATGGAACATTATGAACCAATCAAATGCCCTTAATCGGCTGTTTTCAAGGGTTGACTTGCCAAACAATGTTAAAGATGCCTGGCAGCACAGCCTGACATCCGACTCTTGCTTTGTCGCGGGTGGCACACTGCTTCAAGCAAAATGGGAGATGGAAGCTCCCATCCCCGAGTGCCTTATCAGCCTTGAATCAATCGATGGTTTTAGAGGGATTGGCCTTGTCATAATCGACGGGGCAGAGTATGTGAAAATCGGAGCGTTAACGCCCCTGTCTGACTGCTTAGTCGATCCATTGATTTTTGACAGAGCCCCGCTTTTACAAGAAGCTTGCAGGAATATTGCTGCACCAGCCATCCGCAATCGTGGCACGCTTGGCGGAAATGTAGCAGGCAAAATAGGGGATAGCCTCCCTGTTTTACTCGTTTTGGAATCGAAACTTATCCTTTACAACGATGATGGATATTACATGATTCCCATTATTGATTGGCTCCAGTCTAATCATAGTAATCTGGATTTAATCTGCTCGATTTTGATCCCAAGTGCCCCATTAGAACATTCTGTTCAGACCTTTTTTCGAAAAATAGGCCGAAGAGAAGCCTTTACGAGTACAGTAGTAACCACTTCAGCCTGCTTTGAAAAGACGAAAACGAATCGAATTAAAGACATTCGTCTCGCAGTAGGTGGCGGTCAGCATACTCCGATGAGATTGTTTGATAGTGAGACATTGCTTGAAGGAGCCTTAGTAAACCCTGAATTAATCGAATCCATCCATCCAGTCATTTTTTCAGAAATACAATCCTATACAGATGTCTTTGCTTCAGAATCTTACCGAAAAATCGTGGCTGCGAATCTACTTGTGTCTTTTTTAAAAGGAGATGGGATCGATGTCGCTCGATAAACTTTTTCCAAATAAACTCAAGTGCAAACCGGTGCCATTAATCCCATTCACGTGTAAGGTGAATGGGGAACAACGAAATCTTGAGGTACCTCCGACTTACCGACTGGCAGATTTGATCTGCGGTGAATTTCAATTGTCTGGTACCAAAACGTTTTGTGGAAATGGTCACTGTGGGGCTTGCTCAGTAGTAATGAATGGCAAGCTAGTAAACTCGTGTTTAATAATGGCTTACCAGGCAAACCATACTGAAATTGAAACAATTGAGTGTATTTCGAAGGGAACACTCCATCCACTTCAGGAAAAATTGATGGAAGAGGGCGAACTTCAATGCGGATATTGTACACCAGGAAGGGTAATGGCCATTAAAGCGTTATTAGATTCCAATAAAAGACCAACGCGTGAAGAAATCGTCGAGGCACTTTCGGGAAATCTTTGTCACTGCACTGGGTCTGGCGGGATGATACGTGCGATTGAAAAGTATCTTGATGAATCCCCTGTTTCAAAAAAATCGACCGAGGTGTTAGGGGGCTACGATGATCACACTTGAGGAACTTAATCAAATGGATAAAACGACCTTTATATGGAAGATTGGTGTTGTTTTTGAAAATACACCGTGGATCGCAGCTGAAGCTTGGCAATACCGCCCCTTTTCAACGGTGGAATGGCTCCATACCATTATGTACGAAAGAGTTTCAAGTGCATCAAGTCAGCAAAAGCTTGATCTCATTCGCGCTCATCCGGATTTAGGCTCACGCTTAAAAATGAACCCATTGTCAAAGCTGGAGCAAAAACACGCAGGTTTGGACCAACTTACCCCTAGTGAATATGAGGATTTTCAAGAACTCAATCATAGGTATCAAAAAAAGTTTGGTTTTCCTTTTATAGTAGCAGTTCGTGAACATGATAAAGATTCGATCTATGCAGCAATGAAAAATCGCATCAACCATTCATTTGAGATTGAATTTGAACATGCTTTATCAGAAATTGCCAAAATCGCCTATTTTCGATTAAAAGATTTAGTGGATGAAGAAGGGAGAGGATGAAGAGTGGATGAACGGGTGATGTTTTATGGGAAAGGTGAGGTATTTGCGTATCGAACACATGCGACACCTCTAAAGGGAGTAAAATCGATTCCTGAATCAACAGCTAATGAAAAAGATAATACGATTTTAGGACTTAATGTCCAAGTCGCGATTGGCGGTAATCAATTTCTTTCCTCTTTTACAGAAGGAGACAATCAGCATGTAGTTGCTACAGATTCAATGAAAAACTTCATCCAAAGACATCTTGCAACCTATTCAGGCAGCACCGTTGATGGATTTTTATATTATGTTGCGACAAGATTTCTGGAAACCTATCCGCAAATGGAAACAGTGAAAATAACCGCAGACGAGATCCCCTTTACTTCAACCAAGTGTATTAGCCATCATCAACTCCAACCAAGTAAGCTTGTCTTTAAGAAATCACGAAATGAAACAGCTTTCGCCACAGTGGAAATAATCCGAGAAAACAACTCAATTAAACTTAAGGAACACCAAAGCGGGATTAAGGATCTTCAGCTGATTAAAATAAGTGGAAACTCTTTTGCAGGCTTTGTTCGCGATCAATACACAACACTGCCAGAGGACCAAAATCGGCCCTTGTTTATTTATTTAAATATAAGTTGGAAATACGAAGAAGCTGTTGATGCGTTTGGGGATCATCCTCGAAGATATGTACTGGCTGAACAGGTTACCGACATTGCTTCGGCTGTCTTCGATAGCTTGGAAACGAAATCGATTCAACAATTAATCTACCAAATCGGTTTAAGAGTGCTCCTACGATTTCCGCAGTTGACGGAAGTTCAGTTTGAATCCCAAAACCGGACTTGGGAAACCGTGGTGGATGAGATTCCTAATTCCCCAGGGAAGGTTTATACAGAACCTAGACCGCCATATGGCTTTCAGCGATTTAATGTGTTCAGAAGAGATTTGGAGAATGAAAAAATGTCGCCTCAACAAAGGGGCTGACGATTATGAAACAGGGCTTAACCACTCATGTTTTGGATTTGACGAATGGGTCTCCTGCGATGAATCTTAAGGTGGAATTATCAAGAATCCTTGGACCAGACAATGAGAAGCATTGGCTCGCGACAGCCTTTACGAATGAGCAAGGCCGGATTGACGACGGCCTGTTATCGGAATGCTTAACCGGGGAATTTGAAATGCTTTTTCACATAGGAACCTATTTTTTAAAAATGGGGACGCCCTTGGCTGAACCGATTTTTTTTAATCAGGTTCCGGTTCGTTTTACCCTTAACAAGGATGTAGGTCATTATCATATCCCGCTACTTATTTCACCATGGGGCTATCAAACCTACCGGGGAAGCTAAACATGGTCGGAAGATAGCTTCCCGAAAATATATGCAGATATAGATGGAAGGGGTGGGGGATTATCCGTCAATACGATGTCATTTTCAAAAATGGTGCCATTGTTTCCGATGAGAGGATTGTGAAAGCGGATCTTGCTGTTAAGGATGGCAAAATTGCTAGCGTTTCAGCTGACATCCCTGTTCACTTGGCTGAACATTCCTATGATGCTTCCAATCTTCATCTATTGCCGGGGCTTATCGATACCCATGTCCATTTGAATGAGCCTGGAAGAACAGAGTGGGAAGGAATCAGCTCAGGAACAAACAGCTTAGCTGCAGGGGGAGTAACGACCTATTTTGATATGCCGTTAAACAGTTCTCCTCCGACCACAACAGCAGCAGCCTTTCAGGAAAAAAAACGGTTGGCAGATGAAAAAGCGGTAATAAATTATCGGCTTTGGGCTGGACTAGTACCGGAAAATATTGAACTGTTAGAACGTCTAGGCGAATGTGGTGCGGTTGGGTTTAAGGCATTTATGTCTGGGAGCGGGATAGATGATTTTAGCGCTGCAGACGATGAAACATTACGAAAAGGCATGGAAAGGATCGCTAAGTTAGACAGCGTGTTAGCCGTTCACGCAGAAAGTGACCATATAATACTGCCTCTCACTAAAAAAATTCGGGAAGAAAAGCGATATACTGCAAAGGATTATGCAGAGTCCCGACCGATTGCCTCAGAAATTGAGGCCGTTCAAAAAGTGATTAACCTTTCAAAAATAACGGGCTGTAAGCTTCATATTGTTCATGTTAGCAGCAGTAGAGTTGTGGAAATAATCGAAAATGCAAAACGCGCCGGGGTTAATATCACGGTTGAAAGCTGCCCCCATTATTTATCATTATCGGTTGACGATTTGGAGAAATTAGGCCCAATCGCAAAATGTGCACCGCCGTTACGAGATCGGCATGAGATGGAAGGACTATGGAAATGTATCAAAAAAGGGCAAATCGATCTGATTGGCTCCGACCACTCTCCAGCTCCAATCACGATGAAGCGGGGGCATCTATTTGAAGCCTGGGGGGGTATCTCCGGTGCTCAAACAACGATAAATATTTTATTAGAGGAAGGGTATTGGCAACGGAATATCCCTCTAGAGACCATTGTCAAGCTTACTTCAAGCAATCCGGCCAGGAGATTTCAGCTATATCCTGCTAAGGGATGCCTTGAAGTAGGAAGTGATGCTGACATTACCGTTATCGACCTTAAGCCAACATTTATTTTAAAAAAAGAGCAGCTATTCTATAAACACGCACATAGTCCATTCATTGGGAAGAAATTCCGTGGAAAAGTTCTTTCAACCTTTGTTGCTGGACAGTGTGTCTATCATCATGAAGAACGCAATCCACTCATGTGACAGGGGGAATTGTTGGAAATGATTAATGTTGAAAGAATTGTAGAACGGATTGATCAATTGGCGGAATGTTCTCAAACAGGACCCGGTGTAACTAGATTATCGTTTACAGAAGAAAGCGAACAGGCTGATCACTTACTGATCGAATGGATGCAGCAAGCTGGAATGATTGTCAAAAAGGACGCCATGAATAATATTATTGGGCGGTATGAAGGAAGAAACAAACAAGCCCCGGTCTTATTAATTGGCTCTCATAGCGATTCGGTTATCAATGGCGGGAAATATGATGGAGCATTAGGGATCATCGCTGCCATTGAAGTCATTCAAGTTCTCCACGACCAAGTACAAATTCCAGAACATCCCATTGAAGTAGTAAGCTTTTGCGATGAGGAAGGAGCAAGATTTCACACAACCTTCCTAGGAAGCAAGGCAATGGCCGGAACATTAACAAATAATGACTTAGATCTAATTGATGATCGTGGAATTTCTGTCCGCGAGGCAATGCGAAACAGCGGGCTCATCCCCGAATGTTTTCAAATGGCCAAGCGGGACCCGCAAGAAATATTGGCTTACCTTGAGATGCATATTGAGCAGGGGGTGATTTTGGAACAACTGAATCAGCCTTGTTGTGCGGTTGCCGGTATTGCAGGAGCTTCAAGATATACATTTACAGTGAAAGGAGTCGCCGGTCATGCTGGAACGGTCTCGATGCACAATCGAAGGGATGCCCTGGCTGGAACGGCAGAGATTTTGTTAATCATCGAAGAATTGGCTAAACAGTATGACCCGCTGGTGGCAACAGTTGGGAAGCTTACTGTCCTTCCGGGTGCGAGCAATGTTATTCCTGAATCTGTTACCGGTACCCTTGATATAAGAGCGATGGAACAAAGGCAAATAGCAGTGTATATTGAGCGTTTATATGAACTGATGGTTGATATTTGCAGCAAGAGATCCCTTTCATTTCAGCTGAAAAAAATTATTGAGGCAGATCAGGTGTCTTGTTCCGATTCAATCATCATGACCATTGAAAATGTGCTGATTCAAAATGGGATTGAGCCTAAAAGATTAATTAGCGGAGCTGGACATGACGCAATGGTAATGGCACAAATCACGAATATTGGGATGATTTTTGTGCGATGTGCAAAGGGGATCAGCCATAGTCCGGAAGAATTTGTTTCGAAAGCTGATATAGAGATAAGTGCGCAGGTCTTACTTGAGACAATTTGGAAGCTGGCAAATAACGAATAATCAAAGCGACGATAGAGGGGTGGACGGATGGCAGAAGATCATACGAAACAAAAGCTGATAGAATTCATTGATAAGAGGGAAGAAGATTTAGTTCGATTTTTACAGGAATTGGTGGCAATTCCTTCCGATAATCCGCCGGGAAATTGTGGGAGGATAGCAGACCATATTTTTCAACAACTTCAATCGTATGAATTTGTTGATGTTTCCTTACATGAAATAAACGAGGACGAATTAACAAATGTTGGAATGATGAAAGCGGCCAATGTTGTCGCCTATGAACGATTTGGAACGGACCAGGGGCCGGAAATTACTTTGAATTCCCATGGGGATGTCGTACCGCCAGGAACAGGTTGGACAACCGATCCATATGGTGGGGAAATTATTGATGGAAAACTTTATGGCCGGGGAGCAGCGGTGTCGAAATCAGATATCGTCACCTACACTTATGCTGTTTTAGCATTGAGAGAAGTTGCCGGTCATCTTCACGGGAACATCTCGCTTGCATTTACGTTTGATGAAGAAACGGGCGGAGAAATCGGTCCAAAATGGCTCCTGAAAAACAAGCTGATTAACCCGGATTTAGCGATATGCCCTGGTTTTACTTACTCCATCATTAACGCCCATAATGGGTGTCTTCACCTTGAAGTCAAAGTAAAGGGGAAACAGGCCCATGCTGCTGAACCACAATTCGGTCATGATGCATTAGAAACGATGACAGCTATCCTTTCGGCTCTTTATCAGTATCGAAAATCACTAACGGTTAAAAAGTCTAAGGTAAAGGGTATTGAATCACCAACATTGGTAGTTGGAAAGATTTCAGGCGGGATAAATACCAATGTTGTGCCGGATGAGTGTACAATTCGCTTGGATCGGCGCATGATACCAGAGGAAAATCCCGAGGAAGTGGAAAAGGAAATCCTCTCGATCCTTACTGACACCGTAGCCAGTTTTGAAGGAGTGGAGTTGGAGATTAACAGGATTTTATTAGCAAAAAGCTTCGGTCCCGTTTCTGAAAACACTCCCCTCGTGAAGGCATTCAAACAGAACTGGAGTCAATTAATCGGTGGTGAGCTTCCTGTTAGCGGATCTCCATTGTACACCGACGCCAGACATTTTTATGAAGCGGGGATACCGGTTGTTTTATTTGGTGCTGGCCCCAAAACGCTGTTAGAAGCAAATGGACATCGGGCAGATGAACATGTGAAAATAGATGATCTTATAAAAGCAACGAAAATCGTCGCTCTCAGTTTATATGATCTTCTGAAACGGAATGATTGATTAGGTCAAAAAACAAACAGGCCCCATCTTTTGATCAGATGGGGCCTGCAAGAGCATGAGCATATTATTGCTTAGATTTTCGAAATCCTGCTGCTTGAGCATCTTCTTCTGAACAGAACCAAACAATATTATCCTTTGTACTTTCATAATATCTACCACCGGGAACGTGGTAAATCTTGCTATTGGCGTTTCCTTTTATTTTCCCTTTGCAGGCAAGGTTTGTTTCAATGTCATCACTGGGATCATTGATATAAGAACCGCCTGAATTTGTAGCGGGGACCGGTTGTTCTTGTGGTGTGCCATCAGAATTGTAGCCATCCTCTTTTGCATAATCCTCAATACTCCAAATACCAACCCCGTCAGCTTTCGCTTTCTCCTGAACCTCAAGGAATTGGTCCACATACTTCGTATTCGGTGGAAAAATGGCAACCCGGGCTAATCCTTCTTCAATTAATCTTTCATTAAATAGCGTAGTACCAATCCAAACATACGCCAGCAATCTACCATATTTGTCTCTTTGCTCAATATCCAATTCAAGAGTTACGTCTTTTCCGGTTAATTCCTTTTTCGTGTAAGAGGATGCTTCCGGACCAAAGGGCTGTACTCCAAGGCGTGGGTGCTTTGTTTCGGGCGTATCGACTAATATTAGCCGAATCGTTTCACTCATGCCATTAGCCAGTTGAACCTTTATCGTATCTCCATCTACAACGGACAGAACTTTCGCTTGATAACCTTGAGGAGGACTCTCAGCGTTTTGCTGCTTTTCTTGCTCAGTTAAGGTGTTATCTACCTGATTCTCAGTTGGTAAAGCTTTCTCTTTCTCATCTTTAGATAAAGATGTCTCAGAGGAAGTACAGGCAGTCAACAATCCGACAGCCAAAGTGATAATCGACATAAATGCAACTATTTTTTTCATTTTTAATTCCGCCTTTTACGTTCAAAAAGTCTTTGTTAATAGTAGCACAACTCTTTAAACTGTAAAATAGGAAAAAAATTCGGAACATTTGGTATAATGAAATGAAAATAATTTTGTTATCATATTTAACGTGATTTATAAGGAAAGGTTTGATTTGTTGTGAGTATTAATCGAAATGACGCTTGTCCTTGCGGAAGCGGGAAGAAATACAAGAAATGCTGTTTAAATACTAAAAAGGTCATTCAAATACAAGAAGTAAAGCAAGAACGATTTTTTCAACAGAAAAAAATGTTAGTAGAAAAAATCAGAAGATTTTTAGATGATCGAGTGGCCGTCAACTATCCCCCGTTAAGAAACGAATTTATTCAAAGGTCGGGAAATATGATCCCGGCAAACGTTCAAGATGGATTTTTCCAGTTTTGGTTATATTTTTGTTACACATACAAAAATGGTCTTCGTGGGATTGAATGGTTTTATCAAGATCATGGATGTAAATTAACCACTGAAGAAAGGGAAATGGTAAAGATCTGGACAAGCCTAACGCTTAAATTAGTAGAAGCGGTGGATCAACAGGAAGATATGATTATCTTTGAAGATGTACTGACAAGAGAGAAATTTAATGTTTTTAATATAAGAGAAAATATCCCAACATTTATTCCGTGGTACGGGACGTTTGCACTGCTGGAAAATTTCGAGGAGAAAGATTATTTCAATGGGATAAGCATATTTAAAGGCCCAACGAATGTTGGACATGCCGCAAAGAAAGTACTGGAACTTATGAGTGCTGAAGAGAAAAGCCGTGAGCAGATTCTATTTACCTATTATCCTGAAATTTTAAGCGCTATGCTGAAAGAAGATTATGGTCAATTAGACGAAGGACAAACTCAACCCATACATCAGCATATTATCGAATATAGAATTCTAAATGAGGCTTTACTGGATAGATTCGTCGAAGAACATAAAGAGTTTATTGTTGATAAGCGGGACGGGAAACGAAAGACCTTTTCCTATGCGGGAAATTGGAAGGAATATCAAGATAGTGAATTACAGGAGCCGGTCCTTATCGCAGAAGTGTTTGCTACGATATCGATCGAGAAAAATAGGCTTATCTGTACGGGGTTTGATGAACAGAAAACAGAAGAGCTTAAATCCATTTTAAAAATGGCCGTATTAGCCTTGCAGTTTGTTTCGGATACAACGAAAACGTTTGAGATCCCAATCAATGCAGCGATAAAAAATTATTTTGTTCAAATGAGTAAAACAACACCACACTATTTTTCTTTTTATGCTCAGACGGATTTACTAGAGGAAATCCGGATTCCGATCCCTAAATTTGATCATATGTCGATACGCGAGTTAATAGAGGCAAACCAAAAGGACTTAGCAGAGACTTGGCTCAAACAAGTGGAACATAATCTGTATCAACAAGTTCTCCAGCAAAATACCAGTGTAGAGGTTACGGCAGATGTAAATACAGTACGGAAATTACTCGACCTTCCATTATCACCGTTTGTTACAGGCGGAGCACAACGTCAAACGGCTTTAGTGTCGATTAAAAATCCTTTTGACACTGTTCTGGTAGAAAAAGAGGATATTCCATTTTATGAGGAATTAGGGTTCTCCCCAAATACGATTGATAATTTTTATGCAAATGATTTTGTTGCCTTCTATAAAGAAAAAACAATTGGCAAGGGGGAAGGAACCAAAAGGAAATATCGAAACAGTTTATTTGAAATAAGAATGGAACTTGAAACTCTTACTCCAAAAAGCTGGCATGAATGTGATGATGCGTTTTGGGGGAATTTGATTGTAAAATTAACGGATGAAGGCGTAAGTAAATCATTTATGAAGGACTTCTTTAGTACGATTAAGGCGCTGTCTAAATGGGTTGATCAAAAAATAAACACAGCGATCGCTCATTCAGTTTTACATGGAATTCAAGAAGCAGAGGATAGAATTTTACAAAAAGCTTAACACGAAAAAAAGGTCAGTTAACAACACTAGAAGTGGTTGACTGACCTTTTGTTTATTTTACTATATTTGTCGTTAATGTTGTGAAGTCGACCTCGGGATAATAGCGATCCTTTACGAGAATATTAGGTCCTAAGCAGGTAACCTCCGGACAATGACAAGTCAGCTGTTTCGCAAGTGGAGTATGCAGCCAGTTCTCGTAGGCAAGTTGCAAACTAGTCTCTTTAATATTACCTAATGGTGGTATTTCCCCAAAGTCCGTTACAATCACATCTCCACTAAAAATATTAACATTAAGACGAGAGCGGCCGTCCGGGTCATTCCGAACCGTTACATTTTGACTTTCATAAAGCCGCTTTAATAACCGTAAATCCTCCTCATTTGAACTGCAAGGATAAAATGGTAATGTTCCAAACAACATCCACACATTTTGATCACGTATGTCCAGCAGGTGGTGGATTGCTTTTCTAATTTCATCTATTGTCAGGTATTCTAAATTATTGGCAAAGTCACTTGGGTACATCGGGTGTATTTCATGACGCTGACACTGCATTTCATCAACAATTTGGCGATGGATTTTTTCTAAAAACGGCAATGTTCGTCTATTAAGCATCGTTTCGGCTGAAACGGTGACACCTGCTTTTACAAGGGCACGGCTGTTGTCTATCATTCTCTCAAAATATTTTACTCGTTGTTGATAGGAAGGCTTTTGTTCCATTCTTGCAAAGCCTGCTTGAGCGAAATCCTCCTCGGTTCCCCAGTTATGAGAAATATGTAGAACATCTAAATAAGGAGTAATAAGCTCATACCGCTCCAAGTCCAAGGTTAAATTTGAGTTAATTTGTGTTCTGACTCCACGTTCATGAGCGTACTTTAGCAGTGGTACAACATAATGTTTTAACGATGAAAGCGAAAGCATCGGTTCTCCTCCGGTAATACTTATCGCTCGGAGTGTAGGGATTTCTTCTAATCTTTTTAAAAGTAGATCAATTGGCAGGGCAATCGGGTCTTTTGTTTGCAATGTATAGCCAACAGCACAATGCTCACAGCGCATGTTGCAAAGATTAGTAGTTGTAAACTCTACATTGGTTAATGCTAGCTTTCCATATTCAGTTACATCCAAGTATGCTTCCCACGGGTCGTACAATGGGCTGATCGGTTTTAGCATGGTTATTCGTTACTCCTTAATCTTCGAAATGAAAACAAACTATATTATAGACCATAATAATTGATGATTGGTAGGGTTTATTAGAATTTTATTAATTTTCTAGAAAGAGAACTTATTGTAGTTTATGATGGTTAATTTTAAATATGAAGACAAACTGGGGGCTTATATGAGCATAAGTCCATTAATCGTGAATAAAATGAAGATGATACAAATGATTGGAGAATATCAGCAAGAAAGGCAATACGATACGTCTTAAGGAGGAAGTATCATGTCTTTTGAAGAAGACTATAACGAGCGGGTTGAGCAAATAAAAAAAGGTGGAGCGTCCAAATATCATCAAAAAATAAAGGCACAGAGGAAATTGTTTGTCCGCGATCGATTAAACATTCTTTTTGATGATGGAGTAGTTATGGAGGATGCTTTGTTTGCGAATTGTTTAGCTGACGATTTACCTGGTGACGGTGTTGTTACAGGCTTTGGTAAAATCAATGGACAAACAGTCTGCTTCATGGCCAATGATTCAACGATAAAAGCCGGGTCATGGGGTGCGAGGACGGTTGAAAAAATCATCAGAATCCAAGAAAACGCTGAAAAACTAAGGATTCCGATCTTATACTTAATTGATTCGGCTGGAGCCAGAATTACCGATCAGGTTGAAATGTTTCCTGGACGCCGGGGCGCTGGGCGGATTTTTTATAATCAAGTGAAGCTTTCAGGCATGGTACCCCAAGTATGTATATTGTTTGGACCGTCAGCGGCAGGCGGAGCCTATATCCCTGCTTTTTGTGATGTTGTGATAATGGTTGAAGGGAATGCCTCGATGTATTTGGGATCACCACGAATGGCCGAAATGGTCATTGGTGAGAAGGTCACCCTTGAAGAAATGGGTGGAGCCAAAATGCACTGCACGGTTTCCGGGTGTGGTGATATGCTGGTTAAATCGGAACAAGAAGCCATCGAGATGGCAAGAAGATATTTAAGTTATTTTCCAGCCAATTTTACGAAGAAGCCTCCCCTTTTTGAGTCAATCGCTCCTAAGCAGTTTGATAAAACTTTAGCGGAGATTTTACCGGTGAACCATAATTCTCCTTTTGATATGTACCGTTTAATTGAAAGAATAGTAGACGATGCTTCCTTCTTTGAGGTCAAAAAACTATTCGCCCCAGAAATTATCACAGGACTGGCTCGAATCGAGGGGAATCCAATTGGGATTGTTGCGAATCAGCCAAAGATTAAGGGTGGTGTCCTTTTCCATGATTCCGCAGATAAAGCCGCAAAATTCATCACGCTCTGTGATGCGTTTAATATTCCCCTGCTTTTCTTGGCGGATATTCCAGGCTTTATGATTGGCACCAAGGTCGAAAGGGCAGGAATCATTCGCCACGGAGCGAAAATGATTGCGGCAATGAGTGAAGCGACTGTTCCGAAAATATCGGTTATTGTACGTAAGGCATATGGTGCCGGCTTATATGCGATGGCGGGACCGGCATTTGAACCGGATTGCTGTTTAGCATTACCAAATGCGCAAATTGCTGTAATGGGGCCAGAGGCGGCCATTAATGCTGTATATGCGAATAAAATCGCTGAAATTTCTGACGAAGACCGGCAAAGCTTTATCGAGAAAAAAAGAGCTGAATACAAGCAGGATATCGATATTTATCGGCTGGCGTCAGAGATGGTGATTGATGGAATTATCCCCGCTGATTCGTTGCGGTCGGAGCTTTCAAAGCGATTTTCTGTTTATATGGAAAAATACATGACTTTTTCGGTGCGAAAACACCCGGTTTATCCGGTTTAAATGATGATAGAATAGGAAGGGGAAGTTTAAGGAGTGCTCGATATTGGGAGACTATATAAAACATGTAAGCGGTAAGACTGTCGCGGTGCACTTTTCTGCTGACAGTCTTTTTTTACTAATGGCTGTGTTATTGTACATTTTTGATTTTTGAACACTCTGTTGATTGGAGCACCTGGAGAGGAAATCAACAGCCATGTTAACACAGCCTTACTAATAAAAAAGGGGGAGGGTTTGTATGCTGAAACCAATTGAGGATCATATTAAAGAGGATCTTGCCGTTTTATTTGTTGGCTTTAATCCAAGCATCCGCTCAAGTGAAACGGGTCATCATTTTGCCAATCCCAATAACCGCTTTTGGACGATCTTGCATAAAGCTGGTATTACGCCAAAAAAATTCACAACCGAAGAGGATAGGTTATTGCTGGATTACGGGTTTGGTTTTACCAATATTGTACAACGTCCAACAAAAGCTGCTCAGGAAATTTCAAAAGAAGAGTATAAACTGGGTCAGAAAGAGTTAAAAAGAAAAATAACTCGATACAAACCGAGGATCGTTTGCTTTGTTGGGAAAGGGGTGTACCAGGAGTATAGTGGAAAAAAAGATGTTCCATGGGGAGTGCAACCAGAGTCAGTTGTTGAGGGAACATTAGATTTCGTCGCTCCTTCTTCAAGTGGATTGGTACGTATGAAAATAGAGGACATTATCCGCATTTATGCTGAACTGCCGAACTTGATAAAACATTAATGTGCTATATTTTGTCTTAAAGACAAAATAATGGTATGATAAACGTGATTTTACATAAGGAGATGTTACCAATGGCAAAAAAAGGATACATAGTAATGGAAAATGGCGAGAAAATTGAACTTGAATTTTACCCAAATGAAGCACCAAATACAGTAGCGAACTTTGAGAAATTGGCTAATGATGGTTTTTATGATGGCGTTATCTTTCACCGCGTAATCCCAGGCTTTGTAAGTCAAGGAGGAGATCCTACAGGAACAGGTATGGGTGGACCTGGCTATCAAATTAAATGTGAAACTGTTGGAAATCCGCATAAGCACGAAGTGGGCAGCCTTTCAATGGCACATGCAGGACGCGATACAGGTGGAAGCCAATTCTTTATCGTCCACGAACCACAACCACATTTAAATGGTGTTCATACTGTGTTTGGAAAAGTGACAAGCGGTATGGAAACAGTTTTAAACATGAAGAATGGCGATAAAATGACAGAAGTAAGAGTATTTGATGCAGAATAAAGAAATGAAAATGTAGCGGATAACGGGTTCCGTTCCTATTACAAACACTAAAAATGACTAACAAATTGTATATTAATTTGTTAGTCATTTTTTTGTTATATCAAATTTTTTCGTGATTATATTTGAAAAAGGATTGCGTGGTTTCGTTTGGTTCAGGTTTGCGGACACCAATGCCGCTATTTATGTTAAAAAGGGTCTTTTTGATAGGTTAACGGACACCAGAGCCTTTATTTGTTAGTTAGGGGGCTTGATTTAGTGTTTTTTTTGAAAATAAGGGATCCTGTGTCCGGTAAATCTAAAAAATGGGTGATTTCTATCAAAATAAGGTCCTCTGTGTCCGGTTAGGACTAAACTGCATTTTGCGTTATTAAAAAGCTTGTAGATTTCACTCTCTACAAGCTTTTCTATTTATTTTTTGTTTGATAATCTTAACGCCCACATATTTTGGTCTAGCCAATATCTCTTGTGATACTTATAGTGAGTCTGTTGACAGTCTGAACTGTTTCGATGCTTACGGCGTTTGTTGCAGGAACTACGGCGTGAACTGCGTTTTTTGGAACGTTTCTTGGATCGTCGAGTGGTACAACGAGAACTTTTTCTGGAGCTTCGTTTTTTGTTCCGTTTTTTAGAGCGTTTTGAAGAATGACGAGAACTGCACCGGGAGCTTTTCCGAGAGCTGTGCTTGGTGGAACGTTTCGAAGAACGATGTTTAGAGCGTTTTGAAGAATGACGAGAACTGCACCTTGAGCTTTTTCTGGAGCTTCGTTTTTTGGTCCGTTTGCTGGATCGCCGGCTGGAACTGCTAGTAGTTTTTCGAGAGGATGTTTTCTCTTTTATTTGCTGTACAACTAATTCCTCTTCCCCTTCTTGAAGCTCTTCATCTGGAAGTTCATTTTTCCTTGTTCGTCCCTTTGCGTTTGGGTCTTGGAACATAAAATCTCTTAAGCCTCTTCTATCTGCTCCTTCAGCTGCCCTTAATATCTCATCCCATGAAAAAAAACCCACTAAAGAAACCTCCTTAATTTAATTGCTGTTGAAAAGAAACTAAATTATTGAAAATAAATGCTTAAAATGTCTATCTAGTTCTTTTCCCTTGTATAAAGTACGCAGAAATAAACAAATTGCCTGAGACAAACGTGTATTTTTTAAAAAAATTGATGAACGCCTTATGTGTCAAATGTCATTGCTCATCATACGTATAAATTAAAAAGAAAGGGATGAAAAATTTGAATAAACATACAAGTACGGACCTCCCTATTTACCAACTATATATTCATCCTTTTGATGTAAGTGAGATGAAAAAAGATATTTGGTGTGACGACCCCGTTCCGGCAAAATTGACAATTGAAAAAAAGAAACTAAATGTTGATATTTCCTACCGTGGCTCTCATATTCGAAAGCTTAAGAAAAAATCCTATCATCTACGTTTTATAAAGCCGGCCATGTATAGAAATTCGAAAGAAATGCATCTCAATGCAGAGTTTAAAGATCCTTCTTTAATAAGAAACAAATTATCTTTAGATTTCTTCTCGGATATCGGTGTGCTATCCCCACGATCAAGACATGTATTTATTAAAATTAATGGCAAAAATGAGGGTGTTTACTTGGAATTAGAGTCTGTGGATGAAAATTTCTTAACATCAAGACAATTGCCATCCGGGGCTATTTTTTATGCAGTTGATGGCGATGCAAACTTCTCCTTGATAAGTGATTTAGATAAGGAAGTAAAAAAATCCTTAGATTTGGGGTATGAAAAAAAGGTTGGCTTAGAGCAGGATGAGTATTACTTACAGGAAATGATATTCCAAGTAAACTCAATATTAAGAGCTGATTTTGAAAAAGAAATTGAAAAATATATAAATGTTGATAAATATCTCCGTTGGCTTTCAGGGGTGGTGTTTACCCAGAATTATGATGGTTTTGTTCATAATTATGCGTTATATAGAAACGGAGAAACCGGACAATTTGAGATGATTCCATGGGATTATGATGCGACCTGGGGAAGGGATGTCAACGGGAAATACATGAATGAAGATTATGTTAGAATCTTGGGTTTCAATACTTTAACAGCAAGGATTCTGGATGTGGATCCTTTTAGGAAAAAATACAAAGCTCTCCTCGAACAAATCATGAACCACCAATTTACAGTTGAATATATGAAACCATTAATCTATGAACTTACATCACAAATTCGACCGCATGTCCTAATGGATCCATATGAAAAGGGAAATATTGATCAATTCGATAAAGAACCGGAATTTATTATTCGATATATCAAAGCAAGGACAAAATACTTAAAAAGTAAATTATATAAACTAGATTAGTGGTAGGGAAGTATAAATAATTTTTTTAAATAATTAGGCATGTTTACTAGGTCAATAGACACCAATGATACGTATATATGGATTATAAATAACCATCATGGATATTTGACAAGGAGGATAATAATGAACAATGACCTTGCTGAATCATATCACGCATTTCTTGAGTCGTTGAAAGGAAAGACCGTGACCATTTATCGAGGGGGGCCAGAGTCAAAAACAGGGTTGCTGCTTGATGTCAAAAGCGACTACGTAACTCTTTATTCACAAAACAACAATAATAATAACAATCAAAACAATCAACAAAACAACCAACAAAACAATAATAATCAAAACTCAGTAATCTATTATCAAGCAAAACACGTAAAGAGTATTAGTGAGGATTCTATTACGAATTCAACGCAAACGACTCAAGTTAACCAAGAAAATGTAGAATTTTTAAAAGCAGAAGATTTTGTCGGTTTAATCAAAAATTTACTAAAAGAAACAATTCAGATCAACCAAGGTGGTCCGGAATCAAAATACGGTACATTGCTTGGTGTTTCAAATGATTTCATCGCTATATATACTGAAGATGATGGAATTGTGTATTTCAATGTAAATCATGTAAAAAGTGTGAGCAAATATCAAGATAATAATAACAATCAAAACAGCCAGCAAAACAATCAAAACGTCCAAAATATTGTTACGCAACAAGTGTACCCGGAAATTATTGAAGCGAAAGATTTCCAAAATGTATTTCAACACTTAGCCCATAAATGGGTTTCCATTAACCGTGGTGGTCCTGAAGCAATGGAGGGTGTACTGGTTGAAAATGTTGGAGGCCATTATACGCTTGTCAGTAACCAGGAAGTGCTAAGAATTCACCCTTACCATATAAAAAGCATTAGTTCTGGACCAAAGGGATCTTTAAGTGAAAATAATCAAAGCGATGATAACAATGAGAACGAACAAAATAATCAAACTGTCCAAAACAATTCCAATCAAACCAAATCTAATAATAAAAATAAAAACAGAGAATCGAAAAAGTCTTCTTCGTCTAGAAATGTAGAGAGTAAACGTGAAAAAGTGGTAAAAACCATCGATTATGTATGGAAGGGAATAAACTAACTGTAAAACAGATGTTCTTAAAATATACTCATATTCTATTTCAATGAATGGTGCATTAGTGACTAAGCTGATGCACCATTTTATCTAACTATCAACAACGGGAGGGGGGAAGACATGACAAGCATAAAAAATCTATTAGGTAAGGAAGTTGAAATTGAAATCTCCGGCAAAACCTTCTTTAAAGGGCTGCTGATTGACATGGGACTCGATATTATAGTTCTTTTTAATGGGGAGCAGTACTTATACATCCCCTTAATGCACCTTCATAATTTAAGCGAAAGAACGATTAAACCAAATGAAGAAAATACCGAAAAACCAACAATGAAAATGCCTTTTCAAAATGAGCAAGAAACGATCTCGTATCGGAAAATTTTAAATAATGCCAAAGGGCAGTTTTTAGAAATCTTTGTTACCGGAAACCGCTCTATCCATGGCTACATTACAAGCGTTCTCAATGATTATATTGTATTTTATTCACCTGTTTATAAAACAATCTTTGTTTCAATGCAACATTTAAAATGGCTAATTCCTTATTCAACAGCGTTAACACCTTATACATTAAGCAATTCAGTGTTACCTGTTGTCCCTTCAAGCATTCCGCTTGCACGTTCGTTTGAAGAACAATTAAAAAAATACGAAGGTCAGCTTCTAGTCTTTGATTTAGGTGATAATCCAGATAAGGTTGGTTTAGTAAAAGGCATTAGCAATAATATTGTTACTCTCACCACTGCTGGGGGCCAAACAATCTTTTGGAAACTCATGCATCTAAAGACAGTTCATATTCCATAAAGTGTGAAAAACTTCTGGACTAAAACGCCCCTGAAGTATTACCTTCAAAAAGAACTACCAATGAGAATGCTCATTGGTAGTTCTTTTTGAGTTTTGCTAATAAAATACAGCTACATGAGTATGTTGGTTCTGAATCATACCTATTTAATAAAACACAAGTTTAATCCAGTAGTATAGACAAATCAACGTAAAAAACATGGCCGAGGGAATGGTGAGGATCGTAACGCTAATATATTGTTTCCAGGTTATTTTTACATTGTTTTGCCGTAAAATATGCATCCATATTAATGAAGCTAATGTGCCGATAGGGAGGAGAAGGGATCCAATATCACTACCGATAATATTCGCTAAATAGATGGTTTTTACGGTAAGCGGGTCAAGCCCCATATCTGTTAGCGCAAGGGTGCCAATCATTAACGCCGGGTGATTATTAAATAAATTCGAAAGGACAGCTGTTAATGTACCCATTATTAAGCTCGCATGTAACAGACTTGTTGAGACAATCGGTTCAAGGAAATCAGTGAGCACGTCCGTTAATCCAATATTGTTTAATCCAAAAATAATCACATACATATTAAAGGCAAAAACGAGAATGTGCCATGGAGTTTTCTTAAACATATCGATCGGATTAATTTTTAAAACATACCAACGCCATCCTAATAATACAATAGAACAAAGGACGGAAACGAGCGAAATAGATATCCCGAAATAGGAGGCGACAAATAGGCTAATCCTTACAAAAATAATAAAAAGTACGACAAGGATTAAGAATCTTGACTGTTTTTTTAAAAGAACCTTATCAGGTTTAAACTGTAATGGATGAAGGCTATTAAACTGTATTTGGTTATATTGGTTTGTGTTCATTGGAATGGTTTTAGGAAGATTATTATAAAAGGTAATAAAGAGGAGGCAGGTTAGGAAAATTAACCCTAAGGTTGCAGGTACAAACATCATGGCTGTTTGAAGATACAAATCCAATCCGATAATTTCAAGAGAAATGAGATTTACAATATTGCTAACTCCAATGGCTGCACTTGATGCTGTTGCAATAATGGCTCCACTAATTAAATAGGGTATTTTTTGATGCGATTTTAACCCAATATTTTTAAAGGCCATGATCAATATAGGTGTTGTTATTAAGATACTGCCATCGTTATTCAAAAATAGGGTCATCAAAAAGCAAAGTAAATTTGTCAACCAAAACAGTCTTATACCTGAATTCTTAGTTGCAATGAGCAGCTTCGCTGCAACCCAATGAAAGAAGCCGAAGCTTTCAAGTGCGAGTGCCATGACCATGGTTGAAATAATTGTAATGGCAGCTCCACTAACCTTTGATCCAATTTCCCCTAAATCTGTAATCGAAACGCTTCCACTTAAGAATACAAGTATCGCTCCTAGAGTGGCGGGGATCGCTTCGTTTATTCCTTTAGGTCTCCAAAAAATAAGTGTCATTGTTAATAAAAATGCAAAGATAGTGAAAAAAGGTGTGAACTCTGTCAAATTCAACACCTCCTCTCTAATGATTGGAAATGTATCGAATGTACCACTCCTTTGTGTCCTATATTATTATCCGTACTGTATGTATACGTGTCCAAGCGGGAAGTTGTACTAAACGATTGAATCAAATCAGCAAAAATCCACGTTTGTCTTTTAATGATATTTGCCCCATTAAGATATAAGCCTAAAAAAAACCCCCTTTGAAGGGGGCAAATCTATAAATTAGGGTAGGAGTGTCACTTAAGGGTGAAAATTAATTGACAGAGTTGTGGATTCCAGTATTCGCTTTTACGACAATTTCATCAAACTTCTTCGCATCGGATTTTTTCGAAGAAAGAAGTGTGCCAAGGATCGCAGCGATGAAACCTACAGGTATTGAAATAATCCCTGGATTCGTTAAAGTAATTAATGGATCCCCAACAAAGATGGCTTTCCCCACTTCTGGAGACCATACATTCGGGCTAACCGCCACTAGGATTAGTGCAGAGAATAATCCCACTAACATACCAGTAATCGCACCTGTTGTATTAAAGCGTTTCCAGAAGATTGTTAACAGGATAATTGGTAAATTGGCACTTGCTGCTACTGCAAAGGCAAGGGCGACTAAGAATGCAACATTCATTTTTTGAGCAAATAAAGCGAGGATGATAGACAATATTGCAACACCAACAGATGCCCAACGAGCAGCGACGATCTGCTCCTTTTCAGTTGCCTTGCCACGACGGATAATGTGGCTATAAAAATCATGTGCGAAAGCAGATGCTGCTGTAAGAACGAGACCGGCTACTACCGCTAAAATAGTAGCAAATGCTACAGCCGATACAAACGCAAACAGGAAGTCTCCGCCTAATGCTTTTGCTAGAAGAGGTGCAGCCATATTTCCACCTGCATCAGCAGCAATAATATTATCAAATCCAACAAATGCTGCCGCTCCAAAACCAAGGAAGATCGTCATAACATAGAAGATACCGATAATCCATGTTGCATAAACAACGGATTTACGAGCTGTAGTCGCATCTTTTACAGTGAAGAAGCGAATCAAAATATGTGGTAATCCAGCAGTCCCGAGTACGAGCGCCAGATTAAGAGATATCATATCAAGCGGATTTTTAAACTTGTTGCCTGGATTTAAGTATGAACCTTCTAAAGGAGTTGCAGCTTTTAATTCTGAGAACATTTTCATTACACTGAAATCGAATTTTGCAAATACGATCATTGAAATGATAAAAGTCCCGATCATTAACAATACGGCTTTAACAATTTGTACCCAGCTTGTTGCCGTCATACCGCCGAATACAACGTAAACTGTCATTAAAGTACCTACAATAAGGACAGAGTATACATAATCAATACCAAGTAAAAGCTTAATGAGGCCGCCAGCACCTACTAGTTGCGCAATCATATAGAAAATTGAAATGGCCATTGTGTTAAGCGCTGCTACACCACGAACCTTTTTATCATCAAATCTTGCTGCAATCATATCAGCTAATGTATACTTTCCGAGATTACGAAGAGGTTCAGCAACTATATACAAAACAACTAAGTATGCAACAAGGAAACCAATACTGTAAAAGAATCCATCGAATCCATTAAGAGCGATCATTCCGGCGATCCCTAAGAATGAGGCAGCGGACATATAGTCTCCTGCAATCGCCATTCCATTTTGCCATCCAGTTAAACTGCCGTCTGCTGTATAAAAATCACTAGTGGTTTTAGTCTTTTTTGAAGCAAAGTAGGTAATAACAAGTGTTAATCCAACGATGGCCAAAAATAGTATGAATGCGAGTGTATTCAAGTTTTTTCCCCCTTAGTTCTTAGATTCTTCGATAATTTCCTCAACCATTTGGTCAAATTTGCCAGCTTTTCGAGAATACACGCCGCAGAGGGACCATGTCATGACAAATTGTGCAAATGCAAAAACCCAAGCCCAGCTAATCTCACCAAAAGCTTTTCCGTTTAAAACGTCTGAGTATGCGGTTAGTAACGGAAGGGTGAAATAAAACGCTAAGAAAAACACAGACATTGGCAAGATAAAGCTTCGTTTCTGACTAAGAAGTCTTTTAAACGATGGTGTTTGTACAATTTGTGAGTAATCAAGATCTGCTGTTTTTTCAAATTCCCTCTTGTAAGCCTTTTCATTTGCTCCCATATAAATCCTCCTTATAATTAATTTGCTATGACTGACCGCCAATCACATGTTTCATTATAATCTTTTTGCATTATTTTGTAAATTTAGAAAATTAAAAATATTTTCTTCAATTTTCTACAAAATAGTTTAAAAAATTCACGATAAAACAGAATATTTACGTTTTAAAGCACGAAATTTATGTTTAAAACAAGAGATTTTTCCGTCTTGGTGAAATGGGGTTTCTTGATCGGAAATCAACATCCAACTTTAAATAGGCATACATAAAAAAGCCCCAAATCCGTCTTTGTAGGATTTGGGGTAATGTATTAAACTACCTCATAACTTATTTAACTTCCCTATCTTAACCAAAAGTTGAGCAAGATTTTTCATATCCTCTTCGGAAGTATCCCGACCAAATGAGATTCGAAAATATTCTTTTGCTTTTTTTCCCGAAATCCTTAAAGCTTTCATTGCTAGGGCAGGCGTCAGCATGCCACTATGACAGGCGCTGCCAGTCGAAATAGCGTATCCATTTCGGTTACATTCCAACAACACCCACTGACCTTCAATACCATTCATGCTCATCCCGATAATACTAGACAACTGATTTGGTCCAATTGATCCGTGGATTTGAATGGAATGTTGAAATGAACTTAGGGCATCAAGGAAGATATTTCTAAGCTTTAAATACTTTTGTTTATTTTCGTGTAGCTGTTCGTGAGCTTTTTTTGCTGCGATCGTTAAAGCGGCAATGCCAGGAACATTAACGGTTCCGGGCCGGAAGCCTTTTTCATGTGTTGTACTGGGGAAAAATGGAGCCCAGTTTACTTGTGGTCGGAGATAGACTGCCCCAGTTCCTTTAGGGCCATACACTTTATGACCGGAAATAGCGAGACTATCGACAAATGGAGAAATTTCTTTAAGATCGAGCTTTCCAAAGGTTTGAACACAATCAGAATGGAAGAGAATGTTCCGTTCTTTGCAAATTTCCCCAATTTCCGCAATGGGCTGAATCGTGCCAATTTCTGAATTTCCATGCTGAATGACCGCAAGAACTGTATCATCTGTTATCGCTTTTGCGAATTCCTTAGTTTCAATTAAACCTTCCTCATTAAAAGGTAAATAAGTAATTCGATAGCCACTTCGTTCCATTCTCTCCATTACACTGTGAATCGAAGAGTGCTCCGCTATACTGGTAATAATATGGCTACCAGCTTTATGTCTACAGGAAAGTAAGGCTTCTATTGCCAGGAAATTCCCCTCAGAACCTCCACTTGTAAAAAAGACGCCATCTTTTTCAACACCCAGAATTCTTGAGAACTCAGCACGGCACCCTTCAAGAAGGTTCCTGGCTTCCTCTCCGATATCGTGGAGACTGTTTGAATTCCCAAAGTATTGGGTTGCAACCTTTACATATATATTTGCTGCCTCTTCATCAAGGGGACAAGTTGCGGCGTAGTCTAAATATTTCATGTTACCCTCCCGTTTACAGCAAATTTCGAAAAAAATACTTGTCATAAGTTTAAAACTGTGTAAAGATATGTGTCAAGACACTTGTTGCGTCCAGGAGGGAATAGTTTTGAAAAAATCTGACGTAATGATTATTGGCAGCGGGATTGCGGCATTGCAATTGGCGCACCATCTTAGCGCGGATAAGAATGTGATGATACTCACAAAGTCGAATATAAAAGCTAGTAACTCTTCTTTAGCCCAAGGGGGTATTGCTGCCTCTGTTGGTTCGGACGATCATTTTTATAATCATGGCAAAGATACAATGGAAGCGGGCCGATTTCATAATAATGAAGAGGTTGTTTTACAAGTAGTGAGTGAAGCCCCTCAGTTAATTTATGAACTTCGAGATGCTGGTTGTCCGTTTGATGAAGCACCTTCAGGACAATTAATTTTGGGGATGGAAGGTGCGCACAGCAGAAACCGAATCGTCCATTCCGGTGGTGATGCTACAGGGAAGCACGTCATTGATTTCCTTGTCGAAACATTAACCAACAATGTATCTGTCATTGAAAATATATTTGTATACGAATTGCTTTTGAATGATAAAGAGGAATGCATTGGCGTAAAGGCAAAGGATCAGGATGGAGAAATTCAGTATTTTTATGCTGACCATATAGTCATTGCCACAGGAGGCTGTGGTTATTTGTATAGTCTTTCGTCAAGCAGTCCTACCGTTACAGGGGATGGAATTGCGATGGCTTTTCTTTCCGGTGCAGAAATAGCAGACATGGAATTTATTCAATTTCATCCAACCATGCTTGTAAAAAATGGAGAAGTAAAGGGGTTAATTTCTGAAGCGGTGCGAGGCCAAGGTGCTAGATTAGTAACAAAAAGCGGCACTGCCATTATGGCGGAGGTACATCCATTAAAAGATTTAGCCCCCCGCCATATTGTTTCACAAACCATTTTTGATTACATCCAAAGCGGTGAAGAGATTTTTCTTGATATTACTTCAATTGATCGATTTGAAGAGAAGTTTCCAACTATCACTGCTCTTTGTTTGGAAAATCAAATTGACCTCAAAGGTGGTTTGATCCCTGTTGTTCCAGGAAGCCACTTTCTTATGGGTGGGATAAAAGTAAACATGGACGGTCAGACGAACATTAGTGGTCTTTATGCGGTTGGAGAGGCAGCTTGTACAGGACTTCATGGAGCCAATCGACTCGCCAGTAACTCATTATTAGAAGGATTGTCATTCGGAAAGCGGTTGGCGTTATTTTTAAATAAATTTGAATCAAAACAAAATACAATCGGAATTCCATTTCATAATCAACATGGAACGGTTAGCCCTGTGGCTATTCCGGATCTCACTGAATTAAGAAAAAAGATGATGGAGCGGGTTGGAATTGTTCGTACGGAAAAGGGACTTCAGCAGCAAAAGAATTGGCTTGAAGGATTCTTTCGTCTTGATCAACAACCACCTTCATTAGATGATTGCACTATTGATGAAATACAAAGGTTTCTTAGCACGGTGATTGCCTTATTGATTACCGATGCGGCATTGGTGAGAACGGAAAGCAGGGGAGGGCACTTCCGTTTGGACTATCCAAGTGAGGACGAAAATTTAGGGAGTAAACAATTAATCTATCAATATTGTAAAGGGAGATTAGCATTAAATGAACACAATAAAGCTAAAGACCATGCTGGAGCAGTTTTTTCTTGAGGATATGGGGGAGCGGGATATTTCAACCGAACTCATTTTTGGAAAAGAAGAACATGGTGAAATTTCCTTTATTGCCAAGGATAACGGAGTTTTTTGCGGCGAAGAAATTATTACTTTAGGGTTTGGTTTATTAAATAATGAAAACCGGGTTGAGCTTTTTGTTCGAGACGGGGATGTGTTCAAGAAGGGAGAAATCCTTGCAAAAGTCTCTGGTAAAATATCCGATTTATTATCTGGTGAACGAGTTGTCTTGAATCTTGTTCAAAGAATGAGCGGCATTTCAACATTAACCAGTAAAGCCGTTCTGGAGCTCAACAGCTCTCATACTCGCATTTGTGACACGAGAAAAACAACGCCGGGATTAAGAATGCTCGAAAAATATGCTGTCCGTGTTGGTGGAGGGTTTAATCATCGCTATGGATTATATGATGGGGTCATGATTAAGGATAATCATATTTCCTTTGCGGGCTCGATTACCAAGGCTGTCGAAAAAGTCCGTTCTCAAATTGGTCATATGGTGAAAATTGAAGTGGAAACAGAGACCCTTGAGCAAGTAAAAGAAGCCATTAGTGCCGGGGCCGATGTCATTATGTTTGATAACCGAACACCGGAAGAAATAAAAGAATGGATCGAGTTCGTGCCTAAATCGATTATTACAGAAGCATCGGGTGGGATTACACTAGATAATATCGCTTCTTACAGCGGAACCGGTGTTGACTACATTTCACTCGGATTTTTGACTCATTCAGCTAAAGCTATTGATATTAGTGTTAAAGTATCGATCACAGCTTGATGATACATTCATAGGGGGATATTATGATGAATTTATTTGATACGATTGTAAAACCAACTTCTATTCCCGAAATTTATCGCACCATGAAACATGAAGAGTTAGAAGAAAAGGTTAGAGAAATAAAAGCAAGACTAGGGAAAAAGTTATTCATTCCAGGCCATCATTACCAAAAGGATGAGGTTATTCAGTTTGCAGATGCAACGGGTGACTCTTTAAAGCTAGCCCAATATTCTGCTGAAAATAAAGAAGCAGAAGCAATTGTTTTTTGTGGGGTTCATTTTATGGCTGAAACCGCTGATATTTTGACAACCAATCAGCAAACAGTATATCTGCCTGATATGCGTGCCGGCTGCTCGATGGCTGATATGGCGGATATTTACCAAACAGAAAGAGCTTGGACAGAATTAACGAGATTATTCGGTGACTCAATGATCCCGTTAACGTATGTAAACTCTACTGCAGCGATTAAAGCGTTTGTCGGACGTTATCACGGTGCAACCGTTACCTCCTCAAATGCAGAAAAAATGGTGAAATGGGCTCTCGAGCGTCATAAACGTTTATTATTTTTGCCTGATCAGCATCTTGGTCGCAATACTGCTTATAATCTTGGCATTAAGCTCGAAGAAATGGCTGTTTGGGATCCAATGACCAATACGCTCGAAGCACAAGTTGAAACTGATAAAATAAAAGTGATTCTTTGGAAGGGGCATTGCTCTGTCCATGAAAACTTTACAGTAGAAAATATTAAACAGGTTCGTGCAGACTATCCGGAAATGAACATCATCGTTCATCCGGAATGCCGTCGTGAAGTCGTCGCATTGTCAGACTTTGCCGGCTCAACGAACTATATAATTGATCGTATCCAAGAATCTAAACCAGGCTCAGCGTGGGCGATTGGAACTGAAATGAATCTGGTTAACCGAATCATTAACCAGTATCCTGACCGCCACATTATTTCTTTGAATCCGCATATGTGTCCTTGTTTGACGATGAACCGAATTGACCTTCCGCATTTAGCATGGAGCCTTGATCAAATTGAACAAGGTTCTAGCCACAACATTATTAAAGTGGATGCAGAAATAGCAAAAGACGCAAAGCTTGCCTTACAACGGATGCTGGATTTAGCGTAATAAAAATCCCCACATTAAGTGGGGATTCAGATTTTATGTCGAGAAAGCTGTATTTTCTCGGCATTTTTTTATTTTGTGGTGGTGACTGCAAATGGTCCTGTTTCAAAGCTACGTTATTGAGCGGACACAGAGGCCCTTATTTTGAAAAAATTACCATACTTCCAGACTTAAGAGGACACAGGAGACCTTATTTACATAAAAAACATTGAATAATGCCAATTTTATATCAAATAACGGATCTGGTGTCCGCTTAGCTTATCAAAACAGCCCTTTTTGTGAAAATAGCGGAACGTATGTCCGCCACCAAATAATTGCAATTAAAATGCAGGGTTACACCAGCCTCATAGTGTTGTAGTTAACTAGCCTTAGCGAGAGTCTTTTGTTTATTTTTAGAATTTAAGATGGTGTAAACCGGCAGACCGATTAATGCGATAATGATAGACAAAATGGCATCCTTTGGAGTGTTCATTAATGTGCTGCCCAAAATGTAGATGGCCCCTAAAATCGCAACAATCGGTGTGATTGGAAAAAAAGGCACTTGGTATAATGATGTTTTTTCAGTATTTCGTTTTCTTAATATAAATACGGCAATGAAGGCTAAACCGTAGAAAGAGAATACCGCAAAAATTGCAATGTCTGAAAGGCGATCAGCACTTCCAAGCAGCATCATTAAGATGGCGATACCTAGCTGAAGCAAGGTGGCCATCATTGGCGTTTGATATTTAGGATGGATCTTAGCAAATATTTTTGATGCAGGCAATAAACCGTTTTCTGCCATCGCAAATGTAATACGAGGGAATGTTAACACTTTTCCATTTAAACATCCAAAAATTGAAATTAAAATACCAATTGTTAATAGATTTCCGCCCATTTTTCCAAATAGAATCGTAGCGGCCGTGCTTGCAGCATTAGGACCTAATTCAACAATTTTGCTTGCTGGAAGTACATGAAGCATAGCGATGTTAACCGTTAAATAGGATACGATAACAATTGTAATCCCAGTAATGATCGCTCTAGGCAGTGTTTTACTTGGATTTTTCATTTCTCCAGCCATATAACCAACATTCATCCAGCCGTCATAAGCCCATAGTGTCGCTAAAACCGCGGCACCCATACTAAACGAACGGGCATCACCGCTGTCCATATTGAGAATTTGTACATCCCCTTGGAAAATACCAAATGATGCAATTAATGCGATCGGAATTAATTTACCAATTGTTGAAACTGTTTGGATAAACCCTCCGTACTGTGTACCTAAAATATTCATAAATCCTAGGAATAGAACAGTGATGATTCCGATATAAATATAGCTGCTTTCTGAAAAGCCAAAAAGCGCTGCTACTAATGAGCCGAAGTATAAGCCAAGTGCACCCATAATGGCAGGGCCATAAATAAGTGTCTGCACCCAGCCGCATAGAAAGCCCCACATTTTGCCGTAAACCTCTTCAATATAAGCATATAAGCCGCCTGTTTTCGGGATCTTTACGCTAACCTCTGCAATGGTTAAACCACTTGCGAGAGTAATGATTCCTCCGATTACCCATGCCCATAATGCTAGTGTGGAATTACCTGTTGCAGAAATAACGATTCCTGGCTTCATAAAGATTCCGGAACCGATAACTGTTCCAACCACTAATGAAGTAGCAACAGCAAATCCAACATTTTTTTTCAAATGCGCTTCAGTATTCATGATGTCCTTCTCCTAGGTACAGATGTATTTAAGCTCTAAACGAATTATAGCATATATATTTTTGTAGAATAATTTTGAGAAAATTTATTTTATTAATTTTTGTGAATAAAAATTCAGAAAAAAGCATGTTTTTCGATTGTTAGAATTAGCAGTATTTATTTTATTAATATAATGAAAAAGGGCGTAAGGTTGCATGTTTTAGAAAAATAAGCAAGAATACATACTAACAGTATTCGTCTATGCAGGAGTGCGTAGAAAAGGAGACCAAAATGAATTCATTACTATCCATTTATCCCCAAGCGATAGATCATACGAAAAAGAAGGTACTAGAGGACATCGATCGATATTTGGAAAAAAGGGATGCGCTGCCATCTTTTGAGCAATTTCGAAGCGACCGCTCCTATTTTCTTGAGCAAATTTGGATAAACGTTTGGATTAATAAAGCGTCCAATTCCATTACTAAAAAAGAAAAAAAGTCATTTCTAACGGAGCGAGGATTTGAGGTAGACGGTGTAGACCGAAAGCTGGTCAATCAATTGTTTCGAACTGAAATTCGTACCTATCAGCCGTTTGATGTATTAACTTGGATCGATTCGGTATTCCTTCATCATGAAGAAGAATGGAAGGAGCGGTACGATACCGCACGTGAAAATTTTTTTATCAAAATCGAGGAAGTGCGATTAGCTGAACAAACCAAAAAGATAAAGGAAGAAATATTAGTAGTAGCAGAGGATTTCCTGCGGAAAGAGTATTTGCGGTTATATTTATATATTCGGTTTTATGTTGTCAATCAAATTGCAAATGATCTGGAACGAAATCCAAAATACGATATTACAAAATCGCATCAGGTCGAAAAACTAACGGTAATCGATGACACTATGACTAAAGAGGATTATCGACTCGTGTCCGATTTTTTTGATGAATTAACCGGTGGTATTCAAGAAGCCTTTCATTGGGGCAGAAACTATTATGAATACGAGACGTATTATTCGCTTTATGAAAACTTGATAACTGAATATTTATTTGAAATAGCTCCTGATTTTATCATGAATCATTCTTCAAAAATGAGGAAGCTTTATGAGAAAACCAATGAACATTCTAAAAGGTTACCAAATTTGATCGAGATTATTTCGGAACTGCTGTTTGACCTTGCAGAGGATTATACTGCTTTTATTCAAGAAGAATATTTATTAGACCTCATCAAACTTAGAGCTGTACCGTTTGATGAAATCATGCACCGCGACATGTTTGAACATGATCTTGAGGAACGAGAAAGACGTCAGGCTGAGGAACAGGCTGAACTCGAGCGGAAGCAGCAGGAAGAAGCCAGAATCATTACAAATGTTTTTGGAATCGAATACAGTCCTGGTGTTGGGCGGAATATTCAATTTGTATTGCATATTGGGGAAACAAACACAGGGAAAACTCACCAAGCACTGACAAGAATGAAGGAAGCAAGCAGTGGATTATATCTTGCCCCGCTTAGGCTGTTGGCACTTGAAGTATTTGATAAGTTAAATGCGGAGGGAGTGCCTTGTTCGTTAAAAACAGGAGAAGAGGAGAAGTTGGTCCCTGAAGCCTCTCACATTTCATGTACGGTCGAAATGTTTCATGAAAAAGAACATTATGAAGTGATTGTCATTGATGAAGCGCAAATGATTGCCGATAAAGACCGCGGCTTCTCCTGGTATAAAGCGATCACTAAAGCAAATGCCCGGGAAGTTCATATTATAGGAAGTCGAAATATTAAAGAGCTTCTCCTTCAGTTATTGGGTGATGCCAAGGTTGAGCTGCATGATTACAGCCGGGACATACCGCTTGAGGTCGAAGGAAGTGAATTCAAACTTTCGAACACAAAAAAGGGAGATGCTCTCGTTTGTTTTTCAAGAAGAAAAGTGCTGGAAACGGCGGCAAAGCTTCAACGTATGAAGCTTTCTGTCAGTATGATATATGGAAGTATGCCTCCAGAGACACGTAAAAAGCAAATCCAGCGTTTCAACGAAGGGGAAACGACTGTCATTGTTTCCACGGACGCGATTGGAATGGGATTAAACCTGCCAATTCGTCGTATTGTTTTTCTTGAAAATGAAAAGTTTGATGGAACAAGAAGGAGACGTTTAACCTCTCAGGAAGTTAAGCAAATTGCCGGTAGAGCGGGACGAAAAGGGATTTATAACGTCGGGAAAGTGGCCTTTATAAGTGACATTAACACAATGAAAAAGCTGCTTCAGCAGGAAGATCAACCTGTCCTAACCTTCACGGTGGCTCCAACAAATGCTGTTTTTGAACGGTTTCAAAAATATTATCATGATCTCGGAACATTCTTTGAGCTTTGGGATAAATTCGAAAGCCCGAAAGGCACGAAAAAAGCAAGCTTAGCGGAAGAGCGTGAACTGTACAGGATGATTCGCGGGACGGAAATCGAGGCGCGTCTTTCATTAATGGATCTTTACGGATTTTTGCATCTGCCTTTTTCATCAAAAGAGGTTGAGTTGAAAAATCAATGGAGAAAAACAATCTATGCCATTATCGAAGGCCGAGATCTTCCCGAACCTATTATTAAAAAGAAGAGCCTTGAGGAACTTGAGCTTAGCTATAAAGCCATTGGGCTCCATCTTTTATTTCTTTATCGCTTAGAGAGACGAACGGAAGCCCATTATTGGGAGCGAGTAAGGGAAGAGATTAGTGATGATGTTCATGAGCACTTAAAGCATGAAATTAAAGATTTCAAAAATAAATGCAAGCGTTGTGGCCGCAACTTGCCGTTTGACTTTCAATTTCCAATTTGCGATTCCTGTCATTCAGCAAGGTATCGACGAGACTATGATGATTATTAAATAAAAGTGTGGAGGAATCTGACCGTAATTCGGTTGGATTCCTTTTTTGTTTAACAATATGCTTGGTCTGGAGTGGGGCTCTTGTTGATTTGTGTAAACTTATAAAAAAGTCCTTGAGTAGGGGGTATCAAGGACAAAAAGTCGTGGGGAAGCTATGGAAATGGAGGGAACAATCAGAGCGTGAATGTGCCCGCAGACGTCAAAAAAAGGCCACAGAGGGAACGATCAGAGCGTGAATGTGCCCGTGGACGTCTGAAAAGAGCCACGGAGGGAACAATCAGAGCCTGAATGTGCCCGCAGACGCCTGAAAAGAGCCAAAGTGGGAACGATCAGAGCGTGAATGTGCCCGCAGACGTCTGAAAAGAGCCACGGAGGGAACAATCAGAGCGTGAATGTGCCCGCAAACGCCTGAAAAGAGCCAAAGTGGGAACAATCAGAGCGTGAATGTGCCCGCAAACGTCAAAAAAACGCCCCAGAGGGAACAATGTCCTAGAGAAGGGATTTCAAGGACAAAAAAGCATGCGAAAGTTATGGAAATGTCCTAGAGAAGGGGTATCAAGGACAAAAAGGCGAGCGAAAGCTACGAAAATGTCCTTAAGAAGGGGTATCAAGGACAAAAAGTCGTGCGGAAGCAATGGAAATGTCCTTGAGAAGGGGTTTCAAAGACAAAATGAAGGGGAAAAGGCTCGGAAATGTCCTAGAGAAGGGATCTCAAGGACAAAAAAGCATGCGAAAGTTATGGAAATGTCCTAGAGAAGGGATCTCAAGGACAAAAAAGCATGCGAAAGTTATGGAAATGTCCTAGACAAGGGATCTCAAGGACAAAAAAGCATGCGAAAGTTATGGAAATGTCCTAGACAAGGAATCTTAAGGACAAAAAAGCGTGCGAAAGTTACGGAAATGTCCTAGAGAAGGGGTATCAAGGACAAAAAAGCGAGCGAAAGCTACGGAAATGTCCTAGAGAAGGGGCATCAAGGGACAAAATGGCGAGCGGAAGCTCCGGAAATGTCCTAGAGAAGGGCGATCAAGGATAATAAGGAGGATCTGATGCACCGATCACCCTCTTTTTACAAAAATAAGAAAATTACAAAAATAATCTATTATTTATCAGGAATGCCTTTCAATGTGTATCTTTCTCTGTTACAATATTTAATAAATTGGAAAAATTGTTTTATAACAGGAAGGAAATACCTTTAGGAGAGAGAATAAATAGTATCGTAGAAATAGAAATTTTTTAGGAGTAAAAACACAAAATCCATTTGGAGTAGAAAAAGCTTGTGTTGTCTGATCATGCAAAGATGAACTCAGCAGTGAAGTAGTTATTTTTTATTTTTGAAAGGTAGGAAAAGTAATGACTAAATATGTAGAAATAGGCAATTTGAAAATAGCTTCTGTACTTTATGATTTTGTGAATTCTGAGGTTCTTCCTGGCAGTGGTGTTGAGCAGGATAGCTTCTGGACAAACTTTGAAGGATTAATTGACGAGCTTTCACCTGAAAATAGAGCATTGCTTGCCCGTCGTGATGAATTACAGAAAAAAATAAACGAGTGGCACTTAGAAAATAAGGGTGACTATGAATTTAGTAAATACAAAGCATTTTTACAAGAAATCGGATATCTTGAGCCAAAACCGGAAGAATTCCAGATTTCTACAGAAAATATAGATAATGAAGTAGCCTTACAGGGCGGTCCACAGCTTGTTGTGCCAATCAACAATGCCCGCTATGCAATTAATGCCGCAAATGCACGTTGGGGAAGCCTTTACGACGCACTTTACGGAACAGATGCAATCAGTGAAGAAAATGGAGCTGAGCGTGGAAAAGGCTATAATCCAGTTCGCGGCGCTCAAGTTATCGCTTACGGAAAAGACTTTTTAGATAATGCTGTTCCCCTGTCAAATGGATCTCATAAGGAAGCGGTTAAATATGCGCTAATTGATAATGAATTAGCTGTTACACTTGAAAGCGGTAAAATTGTCGGCTTGCAGGATGCTTCAAAACTAGTAGGCTATCAAGGTTCAAGTGAAGAGCCAACTGCTGTTCTTTTGAAAAACAATCGTCTTCACCTTGAAATTCAAATTGACCGCAATCATCCAATTGGAAGTACAGATGCTGCAGGTGTCAAGGACATTATCCTTGAATCAGCGGTAACAACAATTATGGACTGCGAAGATTCTGTTGCGGCAGTTGATGCTGAAGATAAAGTTGAAGTATACCGTAATTGGTTAGGTCTTATTAAAGGTGACCTTTCTGCTACTTTCGCAAAAGGTAGCAAAGAATTGTTGCGAACGTTAAATCCTGATCGTGAATATAAAGCCATTGATGGCGGAACGATTACTTTATCTGGACGTTCACTTATGTTTATCCGTAACGTCGGCCATTTAATGACCATTAATGCGATTCTTGATAAAGACGGGAACGAGATTCCAGAAGGTATTATGGATGGAGTTATTACGAGCTTAATAGCCAAACACGAAATTATTGGCAATAGTAAATACCGTAACTCTCAAAAAGGCTCAATCTACATCGTTAAGCCAAAAATGCACGGTCCGCAAGAAGCAGCATTTGCTAATAAATTATTTGCAAAAGTTGAAGAATTAGTAGGGCTTAAACGAAATACTTTAAAAATTGGAGTAATGGACGAAGAACGCAGAACTTCATTAAACTTAAAAGCTTGTATCCGTGAAGTAAAAGATCGCGTAGCGTTTATCAATACAGGATTCTTAGATCGTACTGGAGACGAAATGCATACATCGATGGAAGCAGGTCCAATGATTCGCAAGGGTGATATGAAAACATCCGAATGGCTCGCTTCCTATGAAAAATCAAATGTGTTTGCAGGACTTGATTGCGGCTTGCAAGGACGTGCGCAGATCGGAAAAGGAATGTGGGCAATGCCTGATTTAATGGCCGATATGCTTGTCCAAAAAATTGGACATCTTAAAGCAGGTGCCAATACAGCATGGGTTCCATCTCCAACAGCAGCAACACTTCATGCAACCCACTATCATCTAATTGATGCAGTTGAAGTTCAAAACGGATTGAAGAAAGAATCAACAGATCTTGTTGATGGGATTTTACAAGTTCCAGTCGCGAAAAATCCAAATTGGACTCCAGAAGAAATTCAACAGGAATTAGATAACAATGCACAAGGAATTCTTGGTTATGTTGTGCGCTGGGTTGAGCATGGGGTAGGTTGTTCGAAGGTTCCTGATATAAACAATATCGGATTAATGGAAGACCGTGCGACACTTCGCATTTCCAGCCAGCATATTGCCAACTGGTTACACCATGGTGTGTGTACGAAAGAGCAAGTGGTGGAAACATTGCAACGGATGGCCAAAGTCGTTGATGAGCAAAATGCGAATGACCTATTATATCGTCCAATGGCACCAGACTTTGAAAACTCTGTTGCCTTCCAAGCAGCTTCAGATTTAATATTCTTGGGCTATGAGCAACCAAGCGGCTACACTGAGCCGATCTTACACCGTCGCCGCATTGAAGCAAAAGCTAAATTTTCAGCTGAACAAGTTCGATAAACATAATTTCGTTGTAAGGTTGTGTTAAAAGCAATGTTGATTGGAGCGGAAGGTGCGAGACTCCTGCGGGAGAAGGTGTCACGGGAGACCCCACAGGCGCAATGCGCCGAGGAGGCTCCCGGACTCCCCCGCGGAAAGCGAGCACCTGGAGCGGAAATCAACAGCCAAATGCAACAGAGCCTTTCGAAAAAATAGGACCTATTTAAAAAAGCAGCCAATGTGTTTCAGGAAAGCTCTGGAGCACATTGGTTTCGTTTATTTTGAAGATAATACATAGTTAGGTGAGGTTATCATGCATTCATTTGCTGCAAATCTATCAACCATTTTTACAGAAGTTCCGTTTTTGGAACGATTTAAAAAGGCCAGAAATTCCGGATTTTCATACGTCGAATGTCAATTCCCGTTTGATGTGCCGATTGAAGCGATTAAGGCTGAGCTTAACAAATATGAACTTTCACTCGTATTAATCAATTTTCCCGCTGGGGATTGGGGAAAGGGAGAACGCGGACTTGCCATTTTTCCAAACAGGCGGGATGAATTTAAAAAATCGATTGCCATAGGAATTGAATATGCTCGCAGTTTGGGAGTTTCGAAGCTTCATTGTTTAGCCGGGGTTCTTGAAACTGGTGACAATCGAAGTTTAGCTAGAGCCATATATCTTGAAAACCTTAAATATGCAGCAGAATTAATGGCGCAGGAAAACCTCACATTGCTTATCGAGCCGCTCAATCCTTTTGATATGCCTGGTTATTTTTTAACAGACATCGAAGAGGCAGTGGAGATTATCAATGAGATTGGGAAGCCTAATGTAAAGCTTCAGCTTGACTTTTATCATGTTCAAAGAATACAAGGGAATCTGATTGCAACCTATGAAAGGTATTTTGATCGAATCGGGCATATTCAAATCGCCGACGTTCCTGGACGACATCAGCCCGGAACGGGAGAAATCCATTATGAACGAGTATTGAAAGCTGTATTTGATAAGTGCTACAAAGGGTTTGTTGGCTTGGAATATATTCCGCTTGGAAAGAGTGAAGATAGTTTCACGTGGATAAAACAGGCGCAGTTAGGGGGAATGGAAAAATGAAAATCGGGTTCATTGGGACCGGAGTAATGGGCAGCAGAATGGTTCGAAGGCTCCTTCAGGCAGGGTTTGAGGTTATCGTTTATAATCGCTCTCAGCAAAAAGCCGCCGCCTTAGTTGAGCATGGTGCCGTTCTTAAGGACACGATCGCTTCGTTGGCTTCACAAGCGGATGTGATTTGTACCTGTTTGCCAATGCCAGCGGATGTTCAGGCTGTTTATTTAGGGTTGGATGGGATATTGGCTAATAGTAAACAAGACACGATTTGTATTGACTTCACCACGGTTGGAGTTGAGACGAGCCGAACGATTTTTGCAGAAGCGGTTTCCAAAGGAGTATCCTATTTAGACGCACCTGTAAGTGGTGGACCTGAAGGGGTGGAACAAGGGACGCTAACGATCATGATCGGTGGGGAGAAAGCTGCTTTTGAAAAAATAGCGCCCGTTTTGGCTGTGTTAGGGAAAACGATTCAATATTTAGGCCCGAGTGGCTCAGGGAGTATTGCCAAATTAATTAATCAGTATCTCGTTGCAGTTCATTCCGTAGCCGCATCGGAGGCAATGGTTGCGGGAAAGGCTTTGGGACTCGATTCTGAGCAACTTTATCAATTATTAAAAGTCAGCTACGGAGACAGCCGTATGCTGCAGCGTCATATGGATGGGTTTGTGCTTGATCGCGAGTTTACTCCTGGTGGAGCGGTGAAATACGTCCATAAGGATGTTGTTCTTGCGAATCAACTATTTGAGCAAGCTGGTATTGAAAAGTTTTTGGGCCGATTTGCGGAGGAATCGTTTGCATTGGCAATCGATAATGGCTTAGGAGATCTCGACATGTCTGCTGTTATTCAGCCGCTGGAAAAAGAATGCGGTGTGGTCGTTCGTAGGGAAGAAAATCCGGAGCCGATCAAGTCTACAAGCAGCATACAACCTTAAAAATTCGTGGTTCGGATTATTTGACATTAAAACAGTGGAAATATACGATACTCTTAATTCGTATTCACTGAGGAGGATGTTATGACCATTCAACGTGGAATTCGTCGTGTAAAAACAGTTCAGTATCAGACAAATAGTCCGATCCATCGAAATGGATTTATTTTAGAGCCAGGCAATTGGGAAGAGCATGACCCGTTTTTATTTTTAGCCGAAGATTTTTTCCAAAAAGGTACTTTTGATCTTCATCCGCATCGGGGCATTGAAACGGTTACCTATGTAATTGACGGTATATTAGAGCATTTTGATAATAAGGCGGGCGAGGGAAAGCTTGAGCCAGGCGATGTCCAGTGGATGACGGCTGGGAGTGGTGTGATTCATAAAGAAGATCCGGCGCCAGGCTCAACTGTCCACAGTTTGCAGCTGTGGGTAAATTTACCGAGCGCTCATAAGATGACGACACCTCGCTATCAAAACTTAAAAGCAAGCGATATGCCTGTACGCAAGGAGAACGGAGCAGTAATCCGGATTTTTTCCGGTTCGTCAAAAGGGATCAAGGCAGAGACTCTCAATTATGTTCCAGTTACGATGGTAGAAATAGAGTTAGAGCCGGGTGCAACTGTAAATCAAGATTTGCCGGGAAGCTATAGTGGCTTTTTATATGTGCTTGAGGGTCGTGGGACATTTGGAGTTGATCAAGTGGAAGGGTACGCTGGTCAGGCTTTATTTATGAGCGGGGCTGATGGGAACGATGACAGCGAGTTGACAGTGACAGCCGCAGAGGACAGCAAGCTCCGTGTCTTGCTGTATGCAGGAGAACCTGTACGTGAGCCTGTCGTTGCCTATGGTCCTTTCGTTATGAATACGCAGGAAGAAATCCGCCAAGCGTTTAAAGATTATCAAAGCGGCAAATTTGGCGAATGAACGGGACCACATTTTTTGCCAAAACCTATTAAACTAAAAAAGTGCTCATTTACCTGCAAGGTGAATGAGCACTTTGATTTTTTTCATATATTAATTATCTATTTATCATCTTGGACCAATAGGTTTCAAGTGAAGCCAGATCTTAGCCAAATTGTTTCTTCATTACTGCCGGTTTACTTGAGTGCTCATTTTTGATAAGAAAGGAAGTCCCTAGAGCAACAATACTGCCGATGAAACCGAACATGAACAGGTTATGAATTCCTCCCATAAATGTACCAGAGCCGGTCAACAACGCTCCCATGATCGTCACTCCAATTGCTGTTCCCATGTTTCGGCTAAACATAAAAAACGAAGTCGAGATTCCTTTTTCATGGGCACCAACAAGCTGTTGAACTCCTATTAAACCAACCGTGCTGATTAATCCGTAGGCTAAGCCTTGAATGGTCATAACGAAAAGCACATACCAAAATCCGTGACCTTCGTTTAGTCCTATTAATAATAGGCCAGACAGCAATAGAAGGGCATTCCCGATGATTAACAACTTACGATAGCCATATTGAGAGATCCAATTTCCAGCCGGTACAGAGACGATCATCCAGCCAATTGCAACACCTAGCAATGCCGCACCGCTTAAAAACAAAGATAATTTGGCGACATCCTGTAAAAAGAGTGGAACAAAGCTCGAAGTACCAAACAAGGCGACACATCCGATAAACGAATTAATATTGATCCATGAAATCGTTTTGTTTTTAAACATTGAAATTGGTACGATAGGTGAGGGATGTCTTTTCTCGAAAAAGTAAAACCCAATAATAAACAATGCCCCAACTGCCGCATATAAAAACTGATTAGTCTCGACGACTGTTACTAAAAGAAGTAAAGTAACTCCAATCGCAAATAAAACGGTTCCGATGTAATCAATATTTGCACGTCTTGGTTCATAAACCTCTTTATAAGGTAAAAGGGTTAAGAAGGCGACAAGACAAACAGGGATATTTACATAAAAAATCCATCTCCATGTCATGAATTCAACAAAAAAGGCTCCAAGTAAAGGGGCCAAAATGGCGGATAGCCCCCACATTGCCGTAAAAAGCGCTTGAATTTTGCCGCGTTTTTCAGGCGGGAATAAATCTCCCGCGATAATGGCTGGGAAAGGCATCATAAACCCGGCGCCAATTCCCTGAAAGGCACGGAAGATCACGAGTTGAATCATGTTAGCCGAGAGACCGCATAGTAATGACCCAATTAAAAATAAGATAATTCCGAACGCAAATACTTTCTTCCTACCAAATAAATCCGACAATCTTCCGGCAACAGGAGATAGGATTGTGCTAGCTATCATATAGGAGGCAAAAGACCAAGCATAAAGGTCAAATCTTCCTAATTCTTCTGCGATGATTGGCATCGTTGTATTCATAATCGTTGAATCAATTGATGCAACGAGCATGGCTAAAACAATACTAACCATGACGGATGTTCTACTGTTCATTTCAAATACCTCCTAGGTGCTACATAAAACCATATTATAACCTTCTAAAAGTAATTATGAAAACTAAAATGAATATCATTATTTTTTCAAAAGATTGGAGAATGGTCGAAAAGTCCTACTATTCTTATAAAATATATTAGTTTTTTTGGGTGATTTTTGGTAATGTAATCTATATACATAAATTTAGAAAAGGGGAACGTATAAATGGGAAAAAGTTTAACCGGAAAAACGGTCGCCATTGCCGGAAGCAGGAAATTAGAAGAAATCTCAAGCCTAATTGAAAAGCAAGGCGGAACGGCTGTTATTCGACCGTTACAAGGAACAGTATTTTTAGCAGAAAAGGAAGTGGAGCCTGATTTACGCCGCTTCGTTGAGGAAGGTGCAGACTGGGTCATTTTAACAACCGGGATTGGCACCGATAGTCTTGTTGACCTTGCAGGCAAGCTTGGAATTCAGGAGGAATTCTTGAATCGATTAAAGGAAGCGAAAATTGGTGCACGGGGTTATAAAACTTTAGGGGTACTAAAAAAATTAGCGTTAACACCTGATGCGGTAGATGATGATGGGACAAATAGAGGGCTTGTCCGTTCCTTGCAAAAATACGATTTTTCTGGAAAGAGAGTATTGGTCCAACTACATGGGGAAGCTGCTCCTGCATTGATTCGTTTCCTTGAAGAAAGCGGTGCAACTGTCCAACAAATTTTACCATACCGGCATACCCCTCCCAAAACAGAAACCATAGAGCAATTATGTCAAGAATTGCTCCAGCATAAAGTACAGGCTGTCTGTTTTACGACTGTTGTACAAGTTCGGTTTTTGTTTGAATATGCAAAGGAAAAAGGATTTATAGACGAAATCATTAATATTTTTAATCATCATGCCCTTGCGGTTGCGGTTGGAAAAATAACCGCGGAAGGTATTCGTGAAGAAGGGATTGAACGATTGGTTGCGCCCGAATTTGAACGAATGGGTGCAATGATTATCGAACTAGCTCGCTATTATGATGAGGAAGCAAAGTCTCTTTAAAGATGAATAATCACGACGAGTCGATATACTGGCTCGTCGTATTTTTCTATGAGGCAATCAAAGGCAACTTAAGATTGGAAGGCAGATCTAAACATAATTACCATTCTTTTATTAATTCAAAAAAATTTCGATATTTAGAAACGGAAAATCATTGAAATCAACTATGATAATAGTAAGAGATATCCACTTTTTAGCAGAAAGCCCATTAATGTAAAGCTCACGCTTCCAATACATCTAGCTAAACATAAGAGCTTATGTTGGGCAGGTGTTTTTTTATTTGTTAATTATATGAGGAGGGTTTCGAATGAATAATTTAATTGTTTATTGTTCTTCGCACGGAACTACCGCCAAAGCCGCACAAATATTGGCTGACCGCTTAGATGGAAAGGTGGAATTGGTCGATTTAAATAAGTTTAAAGATCCTGATTTAACAGCTTATGATTCAGTCATTATCGGAGGATCGATCCATGCTGGAAACATTCAGCGTAAGGTAAAGCAATTCATCAATAAAAACCACGACATTTTATTAACGAAAAAAATAGGCTTTTTCCTTTGCTGCTATCGTGAAGGGGATGAGGCCAAAATGCAATTTGAACAAGCATTTCCTCAAGACCTAAGAGCGATTGCCAAATCTGAAGGTTTATTTGGCGGAGAGTTTATCTTTGCCAATATGAATGTCATCGAACGGATTATTATTAAAAAAGTTGCTGGAGTCGCAGGCGATCATTCCACATTTAATGTTGACTCAATTAAGAAATTCGCTCAACAATTTAACGAGGCATCATAATCGCTATTATTATAAGCTATGATAAAGCGGAGTGTTGATTCTATACACAATGTTGATTGGAGTGGAAGGTACGAGACTCCTGCGGGAGTAGCTTGCATGGGAGACCCCGCAGGCGCAGATGCGCCGAGGAGGCTCTCAGCTAGCCCCGCGGAAAGCGAGTACCTGCAACGGAAATCAACATTTAAGTTCAACAGATCATATTATAAAAAGAAACGGGGATTGGTTGAAATGAAATTTAAGAAACCGATCAGTATCTTGGTTTTGTGTATCATCGTTTTATCCTTGTTTGCTTCTGCTTATGGGTTATTTTCGAATCAAGGACCAGGTGAACATACCTTTACTTCACTTGAAGGTCTCACCGTTGCCATTTATGGAAAGGGCTTGTATCAAAATGATAGTGTAGCGATGGCCATTCAAGCAAGAGCACAGGATGCCGTAACCCTATTCCTGGGCATTCCGCTCCTTTCAATATCATTATACTTATCTCGAAAAAAATCCTTAAAAGGCAGATTGCTATTAACCGGGACATTGGGCTATTTTTTATATACGTATGTAACATATAGCTTCATTGCCATGTATAATTCCTTCTTTTTGATCTTTGTTGCGTTAATGTCATTAAGCTTTTTTGCCTTTGTTTTAGCGGTCATGTCATTTGATGTAGAAGCTTTGGCAGAGTCGTTTAGTATAAGGCTGCCAGTAATTTTTATTGGGTCTGTCCTCTTATTTTTAAGTGCAGCTGTAGGGCTGCTATGGTTCGGAAAAATTGTGCCGCCGCTTGTGAAAGGAAACCCACCGCTTGGCCTGGAACATTATTCGACTATGGTCATTCAAGGAATCGATCTTGGAATTGTTATTCCCGCTTCCGTTCTCGCAGCATTGCTGTTAATAAAAAGAAAACCGTTTGGATTTTTATTGTCATCGATCTTGATGGTAAAAATGATTACCTTGTTAAGTGCGTTGACAGCAATGATTATTGGTCAAGCTTTGTCGGGTATTCATATGAGTGCCGGGGAAATGATTATTTTCCCATTGTTTAATGTCATTTCAATCTTCTGTCTATACTTGATTTTGAAAAATCTTCGAGAGTCAAAATCTTATCGTGATCACCTTCCGATTGCAGGCTAGACGAAGTCATTCTCATATTAATTGATGAAAACCAATACCCATTCCTTAAGTCAGGTTAGGGTATTGGTTTTTTGAGTCTTGAGCCAATAGTTTCATTTCATCCATTTTTAAATTTATTACGATAATGAGTTAGTGCTAATAATGGGAAAATCATGTCGTAGCTATGATAATGTATATAAAAACCCCCGGCCATCCCTTGACCTTTCGGGTAGGCGGTGGTCCAATCCTTTTCATCAAGAGAATTAATTATATAGTTAATCCCGGACTGGATTGCCGGTGTCATTCGCGGAGCTGCGGAAATCAGCCCATCCAATGCCCACGAAGTATGGGTGAGTGTACTTTTCCCCAGTGGGACAAACTTTTTCTCGATATCACTTCGGCACGATTCCCCCCAGCCCCCATCTGGATTTTGAATCTCCTCGAGCCACTTTACCGCTCTTTGAATCGATTTCTTGTTTGGCGACACTCCAACCGCAATAAGTCCGGTAAGTGCTGCCCAAGTTCCATATATATAACAGATACCCCAGCGGCCGTACCATGAACCATCCTTTTCCTGCTGTTGCAGTAAGGCTGCGATTCCACGTTGGATAGCGGGGTGATGGTTGGAGACCTTTGTATAGGCTCCGAAAAATTCAAGAGTTCTTCCGGTTAAATCTGCTGTCGAAGGGTCGGTAACTAAAAATTCCCCTTTTTCGATTGGTAAAAAGTGGAGCCACTTTTGATTTACTCCTCTTTCAAAGGAGGGCCAGCCGCCATCATCGTTTTGCATGGAAACAATCCAGCCAATCCCTCTTTCCCAAGCAAGACGGGTCCGAGCATCATGTTTAACACTTCTTGCTAATGCTCGTAAAGCTGCCGTTGTATCATCTACATCAGGATGGATTGTATTGATATCAGAAAAGCCCCATCCCCCTGGCAATCCTCTTGAATTGTGAACTCTCCAATCTCCAAATTTGGTGTGCTGCCGGGAAAGCAAGTATTCATTTGCTTTTTTTACGGCTGGATCAGCTGGGGAAAGCCCTGCCTCCTGTAAGGCGGTGCTTATCAATGCCGTATTCCAAACCGTTGCGGTAGTGTATTGCATATGCGTTTTCTTGTCGATCTTTGTAGTCATTCCTTTTAATCCGTCTATCGCTTTCTCGATGATCGGATCCTCTTTAGAATGTCCGAGTGATAGGAGTGCAAATATCATCAGAAACGTCGAGCTAAAATAACTATAGAAAGTTCCATCTGGTTCAATTCTTTCAAGCATATATTGTTTTGCCTTCGAGGTAGCCATCGCGTGGATTCGTTTTGGCAGACCGATGATACTTTCCAATCCTTGCTGAATGAACGTGGTCAAGGAACGCCACTCCTCTGACCGGAACCCCCAAAAATCATCCTCCCGATCATTTTCTGCTCTTTTCAAAAATAAATCAGACAGATCGGGGCTGCGTGCTGTCCGGAGTTTAAATTTTTTATCCGCCAAAATCATAATGGGGCACAGATTCGCTCTGCCATAGACCGAAAAACTGAAGAAATTGATAGGGAACGAAGTTGGAATCAGCAAAATTCCGATCGGAATCGGAAATGAATGAGGCCAGCGATATTGATCGGTAAGTGCAAGCATAATTTTAAAAAGAATATGAGTCTGCTGTAATCCCCCATTAGAAAGAATGAATTTTTTTGCTGCCAACATTCTTGGATGATGGTTACTAATGTAGCCAGAATATAGCAAGGCGTAATAAGCTTCGGCTGTTGTTGTAATATTTCCAGCTCCCTCGTCATAATAAAGCTTCCAAGCACCATTATTAGATTGCCTGCTTAAGATTCTTTCTGCTAGTTTCTTGATTAATTCTTCTTCATTTATTTCTAAAGTTCTTAATAAAATGATCATATAGGCATCAGTTGAGATTCCGGTTTCAAACGGAAAGGTCCAGGAGCCATTGGGAGATTGATCATTTCGAATCATATCTGTCATTCTATGAATCTCCTTGTCTACATTGATCCTTTTCAATATTCATATCTCTCCCAACTATAAGGTTTTACTCAATAGATATTCGTAAGGAAGTTTGAGAATAACTTGAAGGGGGGATACAGGATTATTTTTCTGAAAAAAAAGCAAAATACACCCGTTTTCCCCTCTGTATTATTGGACATCAAAGAGGAATTAATGAAAAAAAGCAAAGCGGACAATACCTTATCAATAACTGCACTCTCCAAAGAAGAAATAAAGCTTATTGAACGGATTAATAAGCAAACCGAGGTACTGAATCGAAATAATCTAACGAGGACAAGGGCTTACCTTGATTTTTATCGGTCTCATCCCGAAATTCATTGGGCATTTCTTGGCCATATGGTTTCAAGAAATGGAGGATGGAATATGACGGATTTAAAAGGGGAATTTCTGTCCCTCTTGCTAACGGGAAAGGAGCAGGCCTCATTTTTCTCATTTTTAGAACGGGGAAATTGGCTGATCTTTCAGGATGCCTATCCACAATTTTTACTTTATGAGGAAAGTGTAAAAAGAGGAAAGTCCTTGTTTCACCTGCTCAGTCAATTTCAAGTTTCCACCTTTATGGAGACAATTTGGAATCATTTTTTAGTTCATCAAAACCGTTATATCTTAACAATGTCTCTCGTTATAAATGAACAAAGTTATCTTGAGAAAAGAGTAGTCCAAAACTCAATATATAAAAACAAGGTTCTTGATACGCTTGAATTTAAATTGCAGGATCTTTTTTCCTTCACCCATATCCTTTTTCCATTTAAAAAAGGTGAAAAAATCAAAATGGTTGGCCAGCCGTTAAGGCAATTTGAAAGTTTAAATGAACGCATTCTATTAGGTAAACGGCTCTATGCACTATTGTTTCAAAATAAAAATAGATTGGCAGGGTCGCTCAAATGGGCAGTCTCACAGCCTCATACTGGGTCACGCCAAGATTATTGGCCCCATTTATTTCACCAGGTGAAGGAAGGCGTTCCGGGAAAGGGATATAAACTTCGGATCCACTCATGCGAAATTAAGCGCGGAACGCCAAGATTGTTTAGTCCACAGTTACCTTACGCTTGGAAGGATGTCAATCAGGCAGCGGCGGAACCGGGTGACTGGTTTCATGATTGGAGAATTATCGACTATTTAATCGAACAAGAAGAAAACATCGATGGGGAGATTGAACATGAATATTGTCAAGCACTCGAAAGATTGGAGCTCGCGGTCATGGCAAAGAAGGCTTTTTCTATTAGGGAATGATCGTTTAATGGAATTCCTGCCAACGATTTTTTTAGGTATGTTGCTTGGGACTTATTTAGACCTTTATTTTGTTGGGAAAAAGATGTATTCCTTCCCATGGAGGCCTTTGTCTGACATCTTTTCCATCAACATACTGTTCACCCTGGTTGTCCTTCCGATTCTGATCGGGTTCTTTTTATCGTTTGTAAAAAAAATGCGATGGTGGGCAAGAGTAAGAGTCATTTTCTTTATAAGTTTACTTGCAGCAGTTTGTGAAAAGTCCGCAGAGGAATTGGGAATATTTATTCATTCAAGCAACTGGAAGCATTACTATTCGTTTATTGGGTATTTTGTATATTTGATGTTCCTGCTTTTGTTTTATTTAACAACGAAAAGGGATAGAAGAGGCTGACTCTTTGTAGGAGTCAGCCTCTTTTCCAATATTAGCTATTTTGTTTACTAACAAATTCCTGAATCATTTGTACCGTTACATATTTTCGATCAGGAAGGTTGGCAATACGTTTCGATAATTGATTCATCTTATCGGTTACTTCATTAATTTTATCTGTTGTAAAGGCCTTTCCTTCTTTACATAAAGTACAGGCTTCTTCAATAAACGATTCCCGTTGTTGATCTAACATGGCAAATTCCCTAATCATTTGATTAAGTTCATTCACATGTTTTGTTAGGGCTATATGGACACTCATTAGAAAACACTCCCATTGTTCGATTCATTTTCTGTCTATCATACCATACTTTCTTTTTATGATTAATAAGTGGGTACAATCCTTTTCGGAAAAATTGTCACAAATTGTTTGAAATTATTATTCCAACAAAATGTATTATACTATATATTATTTGTATAACACATTTTAATAAAATGACTTAAATATGATGCACAATTATTTTTTAAGGCAGGAGGGTGGTGGCTCCCATTAAACTTTCAAAACGGCAAGAAGAGATTCTGCAAATCGTTAAAGACGAAGGACCGATACCTGGTCAACAAATTGCCCAGAAGCTTTCACTAACAAGAGCTACATTAAGACCAGATCTGGCTATTTTAACGATGGTCGGAAATTTAGAAGCTCGCCCACGGGTTGGATATTATTATAAAGGGCCTGAATTAGATCAGCTTGAAGACTGGTTTTCCAGTCATTTTGTAAGTCAATATAAAGCGCATCCAATTGTCATAAAAAAATCGGTTTCCGTTTACGACGCCATTGTTCATATTTTTTTAAAGGATGTAGGAACGCTTTATGCTGTAGATCAATATGGGCATCTTGCCGGTGTCATCTCGAGGAAGGACCTATTACGGGCAGCAATTGGAAATAAAAATCTCCAAGAATTGCCGGTAAACGTCATTATGACGAGAATGCCAAATATTATCACAATAAAGCCGGATGCAACTCTGATTGAAGCGGCGAAAAAAATGATCGACTACCATATTGATTCGTTGCCGGTTGTAGAAGATGTTGACCCTAAAAGCCATCTTTTTAAAGTGGTTGGCCGGATAACGAAAACGACTATTGCTAAAGCTTTTTTAGAAATGGGCGGTCAATAAAATAGAATATAGAAAGGTAGAGCATTTTGGACGAAAAAGAAAAAGTGTATGTAATCTCTGATTCAGTCGGAGAAACTGCCGAGTTGGTTGTGAAAGCGGTTGCGACACAATTTAATGGTGGTTATGTAGAAATCAAAAGACATCCTTACGTGGAGGATTTTGATGATATTGAAGACATCTTAAGTGTGGCTAGTAAGAGCAACTCGATCATTGCTTATACGATCGTCATTCCGACATTAAAAGAGTATATCGATCGCCGTTCAACGGAAGAGGGAGTGATCGCAGTTGATCTGCTGAATCCACTTCTTAACGCCTTTGCTCTGAAGTTTAATAAAATACCAAATCATCAGCCAAAATTAATGAGGCAATTAGACGATGACTACTTCCGAAAAATTGAAGCGATTGAATTTGCGGTTAAATATGATGATGGGCGGGATCCACGTGGAATTCTCCGTGCCGACATCGTTCTAGTTGGGGTTTCGCGGACATCCAAAACGCCGCTTTCCATGTATTTAGCTCATAAACGCTATAAGGTTGCCAATGTGCCATTAGTTCCCGAAGTAGCACCACCAGAGGAGCTGTTTAACATTCCGAGAAATAAGGCAGTCGGTCTAATTATTTCACCAGACCAGTTAAATGCCATTCGTACCGAGCGGCTAAAAAACCTTGGTTTGACGACTAGGGCTAATTATGCAAGCTATGAGCGCATCCTTGAAGAATTGGAATATGCAGAAAAGATAATGAAACGGATTGGCTGTCCAGTCATCAATGTATCGAACAAAGCAGTAGAAGAAACAGCAGATTACATTTTAGACGTTCTAAAAAGAGAGAGGAGTTCGTAAAATGAAAAAATTCGTTTATCTGTTTAATGAAGGAAATAGTGAGATGAAAGATCTTTTAGGGGGTAAAGGGGCGAATCTCGCCGAAATGACGAGAATTGGGCTTCCAGTTCCTTTTGGATTTACCATCTCCACAGAGGCTTGTAATGCATACTACGATGCGGGGAAAAAGATTTCGATTGATGTCGAAAAGCAAATTTTAGATGCATTAGCAAGTCTGGAAGAAAAAACAGGCAAACGTCTTGGGGATCCAACGAATCCTCTCTTAGTATCAGTTCGTTCCGGTGCAGTATTCTCGATGCCGGGAATGATGGATACCGTTTTGAACTTAGGCTTGAACGATGAAACCGTTGAGGGCTTAGCAACATTAACGAATAACCCACGCTTCGCGTATGATTCTTATCGCCGTTTTATTCAGATGTTCTCGGATGTTGTTCTTGAAGTAGATGTGTTTTTCTTTGAACAATTATTGGAAGAATATCGTGAAGAAAAAGGTTATACCTCAGACCCGGAATTAACGGCAGAGGATTGGAAAGTTGTCATCGAGGGTTACAAAGAAATTGTAAAGAAGCGGACAAAAGCGAACTTCCCGCAAGATCCAAAAGAACAACTATTCTTATCTATTAATTCAGTGTTTGATTCTTGGAATAATCAACGCGCAATTGTCTATCGTCGTCTTCATAAAATCCCTGGACATTTAGGTACAGCGGTAAATATTCAAAGCATGGTATTTGGTAACATGGGTAACGATTGCGGGACTGGAGTTGCCTTTACGAGAAATCCATCTACTGGCGAGTATGCTCTTTATGGTGAATACTTAATCAATGCTCAAGGTGAAGACGTTGTAGCCGGTATTCGTACGCCGCTGCCAATTCACACTCTACAGGGTGAAATGCCTGGAGTTTATCAGCAATTTGCTGACACATGCCGTCAACTTGAAATGCATTATAAGGATATGCAGGATATTGAATTTACTGTTGAAAAAGGGAATCTTTTCATCCTTCAAACCCGTACTGGAAAAAGAACAGCTCAAGCAGCGATTCGAATTGCTGTAGAAATGGAACAAGAAGGAATTATTGATAAAAAGACTGCGCTTCTTCGCGTCGATCCAGACCAATTAAACCAATTGCTGCACCGTCGTATTGACGATTCATATGACCGCAAGCAGCTTGCCAAGGGTCTTCCAGCTTCGCCTGGCGCCGCAACCGGCAGTGTTGTGTTTGATGCAGATGAAGCAGAAGTATTAGCGAACGAAGGTAAGAAAGTAATTCTTGTCCGTCCAGAAACGACTCCTGATGATATTCATGGAATTGTTGCCGCACAGGCTGTTGTAACAAGCCGAGGCGGAATGACGAGTCATGCTGCCGTTGTAGCACGCGGTATGGGGAAAGCATGTATTTGCGGTTGTGAAGCAATGAAAATTGATTTGCGTGCAAAGCAGTTTGTTGTTGGTGAAACCGTTGTCAATCATGGCGACATTATTACCATTGATGGTGGAACAGGTGAAATCATGTTAGGAGAAATCCCAATGATTGACCCTCAGCTTTCCGATGAGTTCTTACTATTATTAGAGTGGGCGGATCAAGAACGGAAGCTTGGCGTACGCGCGAATGCAGATAACCCGGAGGATGCTAAAAAGGCGTATGACTTTGGTGCAGGCGGTATCGGATTATGCCGCACTGAGCATATGTTTATGGATATTAAACGAATTCCGATTGTCCAAAAGATGATCCTTTCCACTACTTTTGAAGAGCGGAAGGAAGCATTAGATCAGCTTTTACCGATGCAACAGGGTGATTTTGAAGGGATTTTCAAAGCGATGGAAGGACTTCCTGTTACGATTCGTTTATTGGATCCACCGCTTCACGAGTTCTTACCTGACAAGGAAGAGTTACTTGTTGATGTGACAAGACTTCAAATTACCGATCCGGATTCTGAGGAATTAAAGCAAAAGGAAATTCTTTTGAAAAAGGTACGTCAGCTTGATGAATTCAACCCAATGCTCGGACTTCGCGGCTGTCGTCTTGGCTTAATCCATCCGGAAATTTATGAGATGCAGGCGAAAGCCATTTTCTACGCTATCGCTAAGCTTGCTGACAAGGGAATCGTTGTGAAACCGGAAATTATGATTCCACTTGTCGGACATGTAAACGAATTGAAGGAAATGCGCCAGCTTGTCATAGATGCTGGAGTGGTCGTTCAAGAAGAAACTGGAGTAGAGCTGGAGTATTTAATCGGAACGATGATTGAAATTCCACGTGCCGCTCTTACAGCAGACCAAATTGCAGAAGAAGCAGATTTCTTCTCCTTCGGTACAAATGATTTAACCCAAACAACTTTTGGCTTTAGCCGTGACGATGCGGAAGGTAAATTCCTGCAAGCATATATCGAAAATAAAGTTCTTCCAGAAAACCCATTTGCGGTTCTTGACCAAGAAGGGGTGGGCCAATTAGTAGAAACAGGTGTAAGACTTGGCCGTCAAACAAAGCCACAGCTAAAAACAGGAATTTGTGGTGAGCATGGCGGGGAAAAATCATCTATCGAATTCTGCTATAACGCTGGATTGGATTATGTGAGCTGTTCACCATACCGTGTACCGCTTGCGCGACTTGCTGCTGCCCAAGCAACAATCCGCAAGGAACAAGTTGTCGACGTAAAACAATTGCAATCCCAAGCTTAATGGTATTGTATCAAGGAGCTGTCTTCCTAATCGGAGGCAGCTTCTTTTTATGCATGGAGACAAATATTTTAAAGCGTTTTTTTATCGATCAACTAAGGCTGTGCTTTTGCCCGGTTTTTCTTAATGTTATATGAACAAAAATATTCATGGTTGTGTTAATGGTTAACACTGCAGAATGTCCTTTACGCCCATGTTCGCTTATACTAACTCATGAGCCGTATGTTACTAAGGTTCTTTTTAATAAAGCTAAGCATAAACATTATGAGAGATAATAACAGAAGGTGTGTTAAGGATGCATGAGATGTCATTGATGTTGGAGATTATTAAAATTGTTTCCGAGGATGCTAGATTACATGGTTTTCGCAAAGTAAATAAAATTGATGTGATTGTTGGTGATTTATCGAATGTACTGCCTGATGCTCTGGAGTTGGCATTTTTCCATTTTCGAAAACAAGGATTAGGCATTCTTGATGAAAATACGGAATTAGAGATTATTTGTGAAGCAGCGAAAGCAAAATGCCAAACGTGTTTGTTTGAATCTATCCCCGATTATAGATTGGCTCTATGTCCAAAGTGCGGGCTGCCAAATTGTTTAATCATTTCTGGTGAAACCTTTAGGGTTGAATCCTATGAAGGGTGTGATGAAATATGAAAATTAAGCTGCAAGAAGAGGTGTTAAAAGACCAGAACTTGGCTGCAGCATTCAATAGAGAAGCATTTAAAAAGAATCATACTCTTGTCATTAACATAATGAGTTCTCCAGGAGCAGGTAAAACGAGTTTACTGGAAGAAACGATTAAAGCCTTAAGGAATGAGTTTCGTATCGCTGTGATTGAAGGTGATTTAGCAACGGATCTCGATGCAGAAAGATTGCGTTCACTGGGAGTCGAAAGTGTACAAATTAATACGGTAGGCGGATGTCACCTTGATGCAAGGATGATTGCGAAAACATTGCCAGAATTTGAACTAGACTCTATTGATTTTCTCTTTATTGAAAACATCGGGAACCTGGTTTGCCCATCTGGTTATGATTTGGGACAAGAGTATAAAGTGGTCGTTTTAAGTGTCCCTGAAGGAAATGATAAAATTCCGAAATATCCTGTCATGTTTAGACGTACAGATGTAACTATCATTAATAAAATCGACCTCCTTCCTTATGTATCTTTTAATTTAGAAGAAGCGATCAGAAACTTAAACGAAATTAACCCGCAAGCGCAATTGAAAGCATTATCCGCAAAAACGGGTGAAGGGCTGGAAGAATGGATCAATTGGTTAAAGGATGCTTACCATCAATGTACAAAGCGATAAAAGTCATCGTAAATGGAAGGGTACAGGGAGTTGGGTTTCGGCCATTTATCTACTCTCTTTCAAAAAGATATCACCTCAATGGAACCGTCCAAAATAATCTTGATGGGGTCATTATTTTGGCTGAAGGAGAGGAAAATCAATTAGAGAAAATGGTGGACGACATCAAAAGGAATCATCCTAAATTGGCCAAGATTAATGAGCTCAATATCCAGCACATTCCACTCAGCCATTATAAAGAATTTACGATTATTCCCAGTCGGGAAAACGGAAAATCTATTCCCTGGATCCCTAGTGATGCGGCGATTTGCAATTATTGCTTGGAAGAAATGAACGACCTCCATAATCGACGATTTCGATATCCATTCATTAATTGCACTCAATGCGGGCCGCGCTATACGATTATCAATCGTCTTCCATATGATCGTTCCAATACGACCATGAAGGAATTTGCTATGTGCCATGATTGCCTAGAGGAGTATGAAGATCCATGCAATCGGCGGCACCATGCGCAGCCTGTTTGTTGTTCAGATTGTGGACCAACGCTTACGCTTTATAACCAAGCTGGGAAATCTTTGGGTGAAAATCAATCAGCCATCACGCAAGCGATTGATTTGATTAAACAAGGAAAGATTGTGGCCATTAAAGGAATAGGCGGCTTTCATTTAGCTTGTGATGCCTATCAACAGAAGGCTGTTGAACAATTAAGACATCGAAAAAAACGACCGCAGAAACCGTTGGCTATTATGGTCAAGTCTTTAGCAGCTGCAAGAAATCTTTGTTTTATTTCCAGCCAGGAAGAACACCTCTTAACGAGCTCCGAAATGCCGATTGTTATTTTACAAAGAAAAAGAAAGGGCGTATTGCCGCCAAATATTTCTCCAGGTTTATCGACTATTGGAGTGATGCTTCCTTATACTCCCTTACATCATCTTATATTTGAAAATCATAAGTTGGAATGCATCGTCATGACGAGTGCGAATCCTTCCGGTCTGCCCATTTTATACCGTGACGATCATGTAAAGGATTTAGAAAACATTTGTGATTACATCTTAACCCATAACCGTAAAATCGACTTCCCCATTGATGATTCGGTTGTTCAATATGATGGAGAAAAAACGATATTTGTTCGCCGTGCGAGAGGATTTGTTCCAGGGCCGCTCAAGACAACCTCCACTGTGGATCATATTATTGCATTGGGAGGAAACCAAAAGAATACATTCTCCGTTGGAAAACAGAATACTATTGTCATGAGCCCTCATGTAGGTGATTTAGAAAACGAAGAAATGATTGCTTCCTTTGAAGAACAACTCCATCATTTTAAAGAATTTTTAGACGTTAAAGAAGGGAATGTGGCTGTCGACAAGCACCCACTTTATGCATCCACTTCGATTGCCAAAAAACTCAGTCGTAAAATCATATCGGTTCAGCACCACCATGCACACCATGTATCTTGTATGGAAGATAACGGTCTGAACGAACCTTGTTTAGGAATTATATTGGATGGTACGGGATACGGCGAAGACGGAAATATTTGGGGGTTTGAATTTCTATATGGAGATGCGAAATCTTTTGAACGACTGGCTCATCTGAAATACACTCCTCTTCCAGGTGGAGAAAAAGCCGTGAAAGAACCGTGGAGAAATGCAGTTGGGATGCTGCTTTATTACTGGCCGCAAGAGGGAAAAGAGTTATGTATGAAACTTTTTCCTGAGAGATTAAAAGAAATAAACATTATGGAACAAATGATAGTCCATCAGGTCAATACGCCTATGGCCGGAACGTGCGGCCGCTTATTTGATGCCGTTAGTGCCATTCTCGGTATTTGTTCGATTTCGACGTATGAAGGCGAGGCAACGATCAAATTATCGGATTATATGAATAGAGCCGAACTTGAAAGTACAGGGGAGAACTATTCCTATCATTTCATCACACACTCTCCAAACCAACTTCAACTTGACTTATCTCCTATGATTGTTCAAATCATTCAAGATAAATTTCAACAACAATCCATTCCTGCCATCATTCAGAAGTTTCATAGCACATTGGTGTCTTGCTGTGTACAGATGGTTTTAAAACTAGTGGAAAACAGACCTGAATTAAATAGAAGAGTTGTACTGTCAGGAGGATCCTTCCAAAATATTTTTCTTGCCAGAGAGATCCAGAAAGGTCTTCTAAAAGAAGGATTTACCGTCTTTACACATAGACATATTCCATGTCACGATGGAGGCTTGTCATTGGGACAAATCATCATTGCTGCTCATCATTTGTAAAGATGATAAAAGAAAATGAAGGTGGTGTGAATTGATTTGTGCTTAGGAGTACCGGCTAAAGTCATTGAAATAGAAGGGCATAGAGCTCTAGTAGATGTGATGGGTTCGAGGATGTATGCAGGGATCTTTTTTGTTCCAGATGTTAGGATCGACGATTATGTTTTACTCCATGCAGGGCAGGCGATGACTATAGTAGACGAGGAATATGCCAAAGAGAGTATAGAGGAATGGAGGAATGTGCTGGATGGCAAGCATTGACCTGTTTTCAGACCCGGTCTTAACTCGTGAGTCAGTAGAAGCGGTTATACATTTAGGTAAGAGATTTAAAGAAGAAAAAGGCAGAATTCCGGTATTCATGGAGGTATGTGGTTCACATACGATGGCATTAGCCAAAACAGGAATAAAAGCGAGATTGAAAGATTATGTCCAGTTGATTGCCGGGCCGGGATGTCCTGTTTGTGTCACAGATCAAAAGTCTATCGATGCGATGATTCAATTATCAGAAGAGCCTAACACCATTCTTTGTACATTTGGCGATATGATGCGTGTCCCTGGTTCTAAGTCTACCTTAATGAAAGCGAAAACAGATGGAAAGGACATCAGAGTCGTATACTCTCCATTAGATAGTGTGAAGATAGCAGAGGAAAATCCTGAAAAGGAAGTCATTTTTTTAGGAATTGGCTTTGAAACAACCATTCCCATTCTCGCTCTTGCTGTTCGCGAGGCAGCAGGAAAGGATTTAACTAATTATTCGATATGGATGACAACCAAATTGGTGGAGCCTGTTTTAAGAGCACTTCTTAGTTCAGGAGAAGTAAAGCTTGATGGGTTACTTTTGCCTGGCCATGTTTCGGTTGTTTTAGGAAAACAGAGCTACAAATATTTAGCGGATGAATTTGCTATTTCGGGTGTCATTACTGGTTTTGAACCCGTTCAATTACTCAGCGGTATCTATAAGCTACTACATCTTCAGCTGGAAAAAAAGGTTAAAATCATCAATGATTATACATATGTTGTAAAAGATGAAGGAAATGTCGTTGCTCAAAGTTTACTAGTAGAATATTTAGAAAGTGATGACGAAACATGGAGAGGGATAGGGACGATTCCTAAAAGTGGGTTGGTACTGAAAGAACTGTATGCACAATACGATGCAAAAAAGAAGTTTAACATTTTGATAGGAGAGCCAAGGGTAACCAAATGCCGCTGTGGTGAAATTGTTCGAGGTTTAATTACACCAGAAGATTGCGTGCTGTTTGGGAAAGGTTGTACATCCGCTCACCCGATTGGTCCTTGTATGGTATCAACAGAAGGAACCTGTGCGGCACATTATCAATTCATGAGGGAGGTGTAACTTGAGTGCAGCGAATTAGTCTAGCTCATGGAGAAGGCGGAGAATTAACGCACCAGCTCATACAGGATCTCTTTATTCAGTCATTTGGACATTCAGTGCAAACAAAGTTTGATTCTGCAGTTCTTGCTATTTCTGCACAAAAAATCGCTGTCACCACAGATAGCTATGTGGTAAAACCTATTTTCTTTCCAGGCGGAAATATCGGGAAACTGGCGATAACTGGAACGGTGAATGATTTAGCTGTAAGTGGTGCTATTCCTCACTTTATAACAGCTGGATTCATCATCGAAGAAGGGTTTCCAATAAAAAGTCTAAAAGAAATTGTCAACAGTATGGCAGAGGAAACAGAAAGAGCCGGGGTGAACATCATTGCCGGTGATACTAAAGTAGTCGAAAAGGGGAGTGTGGATGGCCTATTTATTAATACGACAGGAATCGGTGTGATCCATGAACAGCATGTATTGAAACCTGTAAGTGTTCAAGAAGGAGATTCCGTCATTATCAGCGGTACAATTGGGGATCACGGGGTCGCTATCCTGAGTGCTCGCCAGGAGCTTGGGTTATTCACAGATGTTAGGAGTGATTGTGCATCATTAAACCACCTGATTCATGAACTCTTGGAAGAAATCAAAGGAATTCGGATCATGCGGGACCCAACAAGGGGTGGAGTAGCCACAACACTAGTAGAACTATGTGAAGACTTTCATTTTACAATGGAAATAGATGAAGCTTCTATTCCCGCACGCAGGGATGTTCAAGGTGCATGTGATATTTTAGGTTATGATCCTCTTTATCTAGCAAATGAAGGGAAAGTAGTGATCATCGTGGATGCAAATGATCAACAAAAGGTACTTGATATCTTGAAGAATCATGAGATGGGAAGGGATGCAAGTGTCATTGGACAAATTACTACTTGTCATGTTCAATCCGGAAAGCTACTTTTAAAAACAGCTGTTGGTACAACAAGAAGACTTAATCGCCTGTCTGGTCAGCTTTTGCCTAGAATTTGTTAAATCATTTTGATATGAAAGCATAGGATAGGGGGAAACCGCCTAAAGGGGAGAACATCATGCAAAACATCGAAATGATTAGAATGCAAATAAATTATCTTGTGACACAAGCACGTCATGATATTTATACGTTATCTTCATTAAGTGACACTTCCATGAAGCCGCATATTCTTCAACGGTTATGGGATGCACTATCAACTATTCATTTTCTTAGTGAATGGCTGGCAAATCAAGCGAAGCCTGGTTATAATATTTTACCTTCACAACCATCTATTCCAGTTCCTTCAGGGGCTTTAAATCAGTCACAAATTCCTCCCATTACTCCTTCACCCACTCCACCTATATCACAGTCTAATCAACGAACGTTTACAATTGGAGAATTAGCCACATTTACTGGGAAAAATGGGAGGCCTGCTTATGTTGCAGTCAATGGAATTGTTTATGATGTGACGAACAATCGGGCTTGGGCTGCGGCTACCCACTTTGGCTTAAATGCAGGCAAAGATTATACGCAGGAATTTGCTTCTTGTCATGCTGGGCAACAATCGATCTTAGCTACACTACCCGTTGTAGGGAGGTTGGTTTAATGGAAGGACAAATTTTGCCGCCAGAGTCGTTAACAAATGAAGCTATTGCGGAAAGGTTAACAAGTACAGCACTAGAGAGCCTCAAAAAGAGAATTATCAAGAAAAAAACCCTCATTTACTTAGAATTAAATGGTTGTTCCGGTAATATCATTTCCTTGTTAAACGGACAGAATCCCGACTTTGAATACTCGTTAAATTCAATGGTTGATCTCAAGTTTTGCAATAGTTTAATGGCGGCTGAAGGAGAGCGGGCCATCGAGAAACTAATAAAGGCGATGGATGAAGAGTATATTTTAGCAGTTGAAGGAGCTGTGGCGTTAAAAAACAATGGTTTATACAATATTATCGGCAGCTGGCAAGGAAAGCCTCTTACAGGTCTTCAAGCAGCTAAGATGCTCGGGGAAAAGGCTTCACATATTTTAGCAGTGGGGGCTTGTGCCACACATGGCGGGGTGTCAGCAGCAAAACCCAATCCATCCCAATCTGTGGGGCTGCAACAGGTCCTGCCTGACAAAAACATGATTAAACTTCCCGGATGTCCTGTTCATCCAGATTGGTTTTTAGGGACATTAGCGCATCTTTTATTATATGGGGAGCCGGAAACAGACAACTTAGACCGGCCTTTAATGTTTTATAGTACGCTTATCCATGACCGTTGTCCAAGAAGACCGTTTTTTGACCGAGGGATTTTTGCTGAAAAATTAGGGGATAAAACCTGTTTGTTTAAGCTCGGATGCCGGGGCCCAGTCACGAGAGTGGATTGTCCAACAAGGCAATGGAATGGTCATGTGAATTGGCCGATAGGAGATAATACGCCATGCATTGGCTGTGCTCAGTTTGGGTTTCCAGATGCCATGGCGCCGTTCATTAGCTATGACACGACAAGGGTGGTGAAGAATGAGTAAGAGAATCGTGATTAATCCGTTGACACGAATTAGCGGTTTTATGGAAATTGATGTGATTATTGACCATAATCAAGTCATTGATGTCAAAACAAAAGGAAATTTATTTCGTGGCTTTGAGCAAATGTTAGTAGGAAGAAGTCCGTTCGATGCCGTTTATTTTACTCAGCGAATATGCGGCATTTGCTCTGCAGCCCACTCAATGGCTTCATCCCTTGCTTTAGAAGATGCTTTAAACATTGAACCAATGGAACAAGGAAAATATTTACGAGATATCATCCATTGTTGTGAGTTTTTACAAAATCATATCCGCCATTTTTATCAATATACTGTTCCTGACTATGTAAGGATGGACCAAAACACTCTTTTCCAGTCCGACCATGACGATTTTCGATTACCCAAAAACATTAATGACCGGATTTCACAGCATTATTTTGATTCCCTCAAGTTCAGTCGTCTTGCTCACGAGATGTTAGCCGTTTTAGGCGGTAAAGCTCCCCATAATCATGGGGTTTTTATTGGAGGGATCACAACACAGGCAACAGCCGAGAAAGTCGTTCATATCGATTCTATTTTAGGGGAAATTTCCAGATTTATTAACGAAAAAATGATACCAGATGTATATGACATTGCGCGCTTCTATGAGGACTATTTTCGCATAGGCGGAGGGTATGGCAACCTTTTAACCTACGGTGCTTTTAACCATTATAAGGAGTTAGGTACACTCTATGTGGATCCACTTGTATCCGCAATGGAATCTGTTGAAGCATTTGATGAAAGTAAAATTCAAGAAAATATAGATTACTCCTATTTCAAATCAATAACGCACAGCAATCAACCAAATGAACAAGTGACAGAGCCCGATATGGACAAAGAAAAAGCCTATTCATGGGTGAAGGCTCCAAGATACAAGGGCCTCCCTTTCGAGGTCGGACCGCTGGCAAGATTAATATTAAGTGGAGAGTATAACAACGGAATCTCTGCTATGGATCGAACGATTGCCAGAGCACTTGAAGCAAAGAGAATCACAGAAATTATGAAAATATTACTTAAGCAAATTATTCCCGGAATAGATGTGCAAAAAAAATATGAACTTCCAGAATCAGCATCTGGAAGGGGGTTAGTGGATACAACGAGAGGGGCACTAGGCCATTGGCTAAAAATTCGAGATAAGAAAATTTCTTTCTATCAAATCATTACTCCGTCCACATGGGATTTTTCAACCAGGGATGATAATGGTTATAGAGGTACTGCAGAAGAAGCATTAGTCGGTACGCCTATTCAGAATCCCGATAAACCTGCAGAGATTGGCAGAATTCTGCGTTCCTTTGACCCGTGTATGTCATGTGCGACTCATGTATATAGACCAGGTAGTGATGTGAAAACGATCAAGGTGTTTTAATGGAAAACATAATCGTTTTGGGTATTGGCAATCGATTAATGATGGATGATGGAATTGGAATTTATCTAATTGAGCAACTATCCAAGCTGAACCGTATATCTCATGTATCTTTTTTGATTGGAGAATCAGATATTGATTACTGCATGGATCAAATAATGAAAGCTACATTTGTCATCATTGTGGATGCAGTATTTTCAGGGAACAACCCAGGAGACCTTACCGTTTATCCACTTTCCAATTTACATGAATATCAAACCTTAAACATATCGGCGCATAACTTTCACTTGTTTCAATCATTGTACCAACAGAAAGAATCAATAAAGGGTTATCTTATAGGAGTGGAGCCACGTGAGATAAGGTTCCATATTGGATTAAGCGAAACATTAAGGGAAAAATGGACAGCGATTCTACATGATGTATCACAGACCATCGATAGGTTGATTGCAAAGAATTGAGTGTGTTATATAGATCTTCAGATTATAAATTAATTTAAGTAGAAGAACATTCCCTAAAGCATACTCATATGATGTTTTTGTATATCTGTGAAGGGAATGAAAAAAATGTACAATGTCCCTAGTATGTATCCATATCAAAATCAATATCATTATTATGTTAATGCACCATTGTATAACTATGAAAGACAGCCTGTTTATAGAAATATTCCTAATGGCACTATCCAAAGTGGTTTTAAAGATTATGGACTAGACCCATTTGTAGTTAATATCAATGAGGCTACTAAGCAAAACAAAACCTATCGTACCGCTTTATGGACAGGGGATCGTTTGCAAGTTACTTTAATGAGTCTCAATGTTGGTGAAGATATCGGTTTGGAAATGCATCCTGACGTTGATCAATTCTTACGTATTGAACAAGGACAGGGGATAGTTCAAATGGGCAAGCGTAAAGATAATTTGGACTTTGAACATAGTGTCTATGACGATTTTGCCATTATGATCCCTGCTGGAACATGGCATAATCTAACCAATACAGGTAATATTCCGCTAAAACTTTACTCGATATATGCTCCTCCTAACCATCCATTTGGTACTGTTCATGTTACCAAATCAGATGCAGTAGCTGCGGAAGAAGCCTATAATCATCGCTATGACAAAAAAAAAACTACAAAAAATTCAAATATGTTTAGAGCGAGAAATATGAATACAACTAATTCAAACACCTCTAAAACTAGCTTTTCTAAAGAGGAAGCAGCAGCAATAGCGTTACTTTTAGGCATTGATTTTACCAAGAGTAAATTTGATTTAAATGAGTTTTGGATGGGAGTAAATACAGAACTTGAACATGGAAGAAAATACAATCTGACAAATGTTACTGCGGATGAACCTATCATTACCGGAAAAATTGCATTGGCTCATCTCAACGAATTTCCTGATTATTATAAAAGGTTGAAAGTGCTTGAGGAAGAAGCAAAAGCGTATTGGAAAAAATAATACACCACACTTGTCTTTTATTTGTTTAAAGGACTTTTTCGTACTAAAGGAGCTTTAGTTTGAGAAAGATTGCAATTTATTATTTCCACCTTAATTGATTAAATAACAAAAATCATTAAGAAGGAAAGGAGCACTCAGCAATGTGTGTGTTTTTAAAAGATAAGAAAGTATAAAATTTTCATCTACCACAGTCCTTGATACTGTGGTATTTTTCGCTAAAGTAAACAAAAGTGGACACTTCGAGACAAGTGTCCACTTTTGTTTACTTTTCCTAATAAAAATCCCGGTAAAGCAACCTCAAAAACTTGGTACACAAATTGCATATAAAATAAGTAGATTGTGTTTCAACCAGCTCCCTCATCAAAATCCAAATCTACTGTAAGGAGGATTTAATGGTGAAAACGGTATTGGTAAAGAAACCACATTTTACAATGGAAACAGCCGAATGGATGTTTCGAAAAATGCTTGAAATTCGTATGTTTGAGGACAGGGTTCATGAAATTTTTTCCGAAGGCAAACTTCCGGGATTTGTCCATTTATATGCTGGGGAAGAAGCAGTGGCAGTAGGAGTTTGTGCACATTTATTTGATAGCGATATGATTACCAGCACCCACCGCGGTCATGGTCACTGCATTGCAAAAGGCTGTGATTTAAATGGCATGATGGCCGAAATTTATGGGAAAATTACCGGACTTTGTAAAGGAAAGGGAGGCTCCATGCATATTGCTGATTTAGACAAAGGGATGCTTGGGGCAAACGGGATTGTTGGCGGTGGTTTCCCGCTAGCATGTGGTGCTGCGTTAACTGCAAAATACAAAAATACGAAAGATGTCGTCGCTTGTTTCTTTGGTGATGGAGCCAACAACCAAGGTACCTTCCATGAGGGTCTTAATTTAGCGGCGATCTGGAAACTCCCTGTCATATTTGTAGCAGAAAATAACGGCTTTGCCGAAGCAACTCCAGTCACCTATGCAGCAAGCTGTAAAACAATCGCAGACAGAGCGATCTCCTACAACATCCCAGGGATAAGAGTGGATGGTAAAGATGTAGTTGCTGTGTACAACGCTGCCCGGGAAGCAATTGAAAGAGCAAGACGTGGCGAAGGTCCTACTTTAATAGAATGCGTTACTTACAGAAATTATGGTCACTTTGAAGGAGATGCCCAAAAATATAAAACCGAACAAGAACGAAAAATGCATCTAAAAGAAAATGATGCCATCCTAAGATTTAAAAAATACCTCCTAGATAACGAGTTAATGAGTGAAGAAGGAATCAGAGCATTAGAAGAACGTGTTCGAGAAGCCGTCGAAAATGCTGTTGTTTTTGCAGAAAAGAGCCCTTATCCTGAAGCCCGAGACTTATTTACAGACGTGTACGTCTCATATTAAATCGAGGAGGACCTATGATGGAAAGAAAAATTAGCTTTTCTTATGCCATTAATGAAGCGATGAAGCTTGCCATGCAAAAGGATGAAAATGTAATTCTTATGGGTGAAGATGTAGCAGGTGGTGCAACCCTTTCCCATCTAAGAGACGATGAAGCTTGGGGTGGAGTAATGGGGGTATCAAAAGGTCTTGTCCAAGAATTTGGCCGTGAACGTGTTCTTGACACTCCGATTACAGAAGCTGGATTTATTGGTGCGGCAATGGCTGCAGCAACCACAGGGTTGCGCCCAATTGCTGAGCTGATGTTTAACGATTTTATCGGAAGCTGTTTGGATCAAGTAATGAATCAGGGTGCTAAATTTCGCTATATGTTTGGTGGAAAGGCCAAGGTTCCAATCACCATCAGAACCATGCATGGTGCCGGTAATCGTGCGGCAGCGCAACACTCTCAAAGCTTATATGCCATGTTTGCGAGCATTCCAGGATTGAAGGTCGTTGTGCCTTCATGCCCTTATGATGCAAAGGGTCTTCTTCTCGCGGCAATCGAAGATGATGATCCGGTTATCTTTTTTGAGGATAAGACCTTATATAACCTAACTGGGGATGTACCAGAAACTTACTATACATTACCTTTAGGAAAAGCAGAAGTTAAGCGGGAAGGCTCCGATTTAACCATCGTTGCGATCGGAAAACAAGTTCATACTGCTCTGGCAGCTGCCGAGCTTCTTTCACAAAGAGGTATTGAGGCGGAAGTAGTTGACCCACGCAGCATTTCACCACTAGATGAAGAGGCAATTCTCTCATCTGTTGAAAAAACAAACAAACTGATTATTATCGACGAGGCAAATCCTCGTTGTAATGTGGCAACCGATATTGCAGCGCTCGTAGCCGATAAAGGATTTGATTTTTTAGATGCACCAATTAAGCGGGTGACCGCTCCGCATACACCGGTTCCATTTTCACCAGTATTGGAGGATATGTATCTTCCAAGTCCTGATGATGTCGTAAGAGCAGTTTTTGAAATGGTGGGAGAGCCAGTTCTATCATAATAAAAGGGGGTCTTGCAATGGTTAAGGAAGTGGTTATGCCCAAGCTTGGAATGGCCATGAAAGAAGGGGTAGTTTCAGCGTGGTACAAGCATGCTGGTGACCCCATTGCAAAGGGGGAAGTGATTGCAAGTATCCATTCTGAAAAAATAGAAATGGATCTCGAAGCGCCGGATGATGGTGAGATTCTCAAAATTGAAGTGGAAGAAAATTATGAGGTCCCACCAGGAACCGTAATTTGTTATATTGGTGAACACAGTGAGAAGCTTAACGATCCTCCTTCTTTAAAGCCAGACCAATTAAACAATGAAGAAGCGTCAGCCACATCTAAGCAATCTAATTACGGCGGAGGGGTGGTAATGAACCGGAATACCTCTGTTAAGATCTCGCCTGTTGCCAGAAAGATGGCAGCAGCTGCAGGAATGGATGTTCATACAATACTTGGTACAGGACCTGGTGGAAGAATAACAAAAGAAGATGTCGAGAGAACATTAAGATATGGGACTCCAGTGGAAGTTCAGCAAGAAAGAAAAACGGAAGTCGATGCGCCAATAAATAAACAATGGCAAAAAGAATTGCCAAGTCCAGACATACCATTAACATTACCAAAATTTGAAGCTGAACCGCCAATGCATGAACCGATGCAAGAAGCATCTCTTGAATTTGATTTAAATAATAAAGAAAAGGTCGTACCTGTTACTGGAATGCGTAAAGTAATCGCATCCAGAATGCTAAACAGCATTCAAAACTCTGCTCAATTAACGCTATTTTCAAAGGTTGACGTGACAGAGTTAAAAGAACTTCAAAACAAATTGTTACCAACAGAACAAAACTTATTTGAGGAAAAGCTTACCATTACAGATTTTATTGCTAGAGCGGTTGTTTTATCACTGCAAAAGCATAAAGAGATGAATTGTGCGATGATTGAAAACGCAATTCATATGCAAAACCATGTTCATCTTGGTATCGCCGTGGCGTTGGATAATGGCTTGGTCGTACCGGTAATCCGAAATGCGGAACAAAGTTCGATCAAACTTATTTCAAAGGCTCTTAAAAATTTATCTCTGCGTGCACGTAAAGGTGAATTAAAAAGTGATGAAATGCAAGGGTCAACCTTTTCGATTACAAATCTCGGTACTTCCGGTGTCGAATACTTCACCCCTATTCTCAATCCGCCGGAAACGGGTATTCTTGGAATAGGGTCAATAAAAGATGAACCAATATTTGTAGGCGAAGAATTGAAACGCCGGAGTCTGTTACCGCTCAGTTTAACATTCGATCATCGAGTTATAGATGGTGCTCCTGCTGCAGCGTTCCTTCATTCTGTGAAAGAATATTTAGAACAACCATTATCACTTCTTTTATAGATTGGAGATGAGGGTATGGAAACCATTGCCGTGATTGGAGGAGGACCTGCAGGTTATGTAGCCGCCATAAAAGCTGCCCAAAATGGAAAAAATGTTATTTTAATAGAAGAAAAAGAATTGGGAGGAATATGCTTAAACGAGGGCTGCATCCCAACCAAAGCGTTGCTTAAAACAGCTGACACGTTTAAGTCCATTCAAAAAGCCGAACATTTTGGCATAGAGGTAGCATCCAATTCGGTTCAAATCAATTGGGAAAAAGCCCAGGAGTATAAACGTAATGTCATTAAAAATCTTTCTGAAGGCGTACAATATTTAATTGAAAAAAATCAAATCCATTTGCATCATGGAAAAGCATCCTTTATTACACCAAATCTTATTCGGGTTGTAGATGGTGGCGAACTGGAATTAGTTGTTGCCGAACAAGTTATTATTGCCACCGGGTCCACTCCAATCGAGCTCCCGTCCCATCCTTTTGATGGAAAATGGTTATTGAATAGTTCCCATGCTTTAAGCTTACCGACCATTCCTATTACGATGCTGATTGTCGGCGGCGGGGTGATAGGCTGTGAATTTGCCAGCATCTACTCAAGGCTGGGCACAAAAGTAACCATCGTCGAAATGGCTGATCAGCTATTACCAGGAGAAGACCCAGACATGGTTGCGTTACTGCGGCATGAATTAGAAAATGATGGGGTTACTGTTTATACATCGTCCAAAGTCGATTTAAATGAAAAGGAAACGAAAGCAACCATCGAATGTAATGGTAAGCAATTCACGACGTATCCGGAAATTGTCATTGTTGCAATCGGTAGAAAGCCTCGCGTTAACGAGCTATCTTTAGAGGATATTGGCGTTATTTATTCTGAAAAAGGAATACCGGTAAATGAACATTTGCAAACGAATCTTCCGCACATTTATGCGTGTGGAGATATCGTCGCCAGTCTCCAGCTTGCTCATGTAGCGTTTCATGAAGGTACTGTTGCCGCCCTTCATGCATGCGGGCACGACGTTAAGGTGAAGTACAGGGCCATTCCGCGCTGTATTTATACTTTCCCTGAAATGGCATCGATGGGCTTAACAGAAGTCCAAGCCCAGAAACGGTACGGTGAAATCCGAATTGGAGAGTTCCCGTTTAGCGCGAACGGTAAAGCTTCCATATTGAATGAACAACATGGAAAGGTAAAAGTGCTTATTGAACCAGAATATCATGAGATTATTGGAATGACGATTGTGGGGCCTCATGCCACAGAACTCATTGGTCAAGGTACCCTTATGCTAGAAGCTGAATTGACTGCTGACTTTTTTGAATTTACTATGGCGGCTCACCCTACCTTATCAGAAGCTCTGAACGAAGCACTGTTACAAGTAATTGGACATCCGCTCCATATTTTAAATTAGAAAATCTAGTAAAAAAGTCCCTGAACCATGTTCGGGGGCTTTTTGCGTTTGTGCTCAATAAAATGTTGCATTAAAATAAAGATAGAATAATAGTTTAACTAGTTTCCGCTGTTTACATAGACTATTACATTTCGAACTGTTGCTTATGTCTTAACTTTTTCGAAAGGGAGATGAAGCAAGTGGCCCAGTCACTTTCGTTATCAACATGGGATCACTTTGTCAGCGATGGATTGAAGGACCTTGAGTTTCAAGTTGATACAGTATTACGGCAGCAAACGAACGCACTTGTTAATAAAAACAAAAATGTAATTGTTGTAAATCTAGTAAAAAAGATCATAAATGCAAGCTCAGCTATTCAAACAAGTATTCCAGAATGGTCATCGATGAGTATTGCAAATATAAGTGAACACGGTCAATATATCCAGATGGAAATACCCGTGAATTCCCCACACAATGGAAGACTGATTGGATTCACTCTCTTCCTTGAGCCCATTCCTGCTGACGAGTCTCCATTACATCAAACACAGCATACGAGCTTCCGTTTTCTGGGAGAGCCAGGTATAAGCACTATTTTTCAAAAAACATTATTAGATATTCAGCGGGTTGCCCCGACTGATGCGACGGTTTTCATTACTGGGGAAACAGGTACAGGGAAGGAAATCATAGCAAGATCGATCCACGAAAGCAGCTCAAGAAAAGATGGTCCATTCATTGCCGTAAACTGTGGCGCTATACCTCGTGATCTAATGGGAAGCGAGTTATTTGGTTACCTTGACGGAGCTTTCACCGGAGCACGACGCAGTGGTTACAAAGGGAAATTTGAGCAGGCTCATAAAGGGACAATTTTTCTTGATGAAGTAAGCGAATTAACTCCGGCAATGCAGGTTTCATTATTAAGGGTCTTGCAGGATCGGAAGGTAACTCCGCTGGGAAGTACAAAGGAAAAGACCCTTGATATTCGAATCTTAGCTGCAACACATAAAGATTTACCTGAACTCGTTCGCCGGGGGCTTTTTCGAGAGGATTTATTCTATCGGATTTTTGTTTATCCAATTCATGTTCCACCATTGCGAAAAAGAAAAGAGGATATCCCGTTTTTAGCGAGTCACTTTTGTAAGCGCAAGGAATGGAATGTTTTTCTGTCCCAGCCTTTCTTAATGAATCTGCAATCTTATGATTGGCCGGGTAACGTGCGTGAATTATTTAATCTATTAGAACGTCTTTATATTTTCTCCCAGGGGCAAGAAATGGATCTTTTTGAAGTCTATCAAAGAATGAATGGTGATGACAGACTAGAGATGCATGGTTCGGATTCGATTGTTCCTGCTAGTAATAGTAAAGAATCAGAAGCGGAAAAATTAAATACAAGAGATACGATTATTAAAGAAATGATGATCGCGGCAATCCAAAATGCAAAGGGGAATGTAAAACTAGCCGCAAAAATAATGGGTGTACCGAGAAGTACTTTCTATAAAAGAATTCGAAAATATAAACTATAGCAGTTTTTTAAAGCGACAATATCTTTAAAAAAAGGTAGAATGTGAAAATAAGATTTTTCTAGAATAGACAACAAGGGGAAGATGGATGTATGAAACTGGTTTCCTGGAATGTTAACGGGATAAGAGCTTGTGTTAGCAAAGGATTTATTGATTATTTTTTGGCAAGTGATGCAGATATATTTTGCATCCAGGAAACGAAATGCCAGGAAGGACAAATTAATTTAGAGTTAGAAAATTATTTCCAATATTGGAATTCTGCCGTGAAAAAAGGTTATTCTGGGACTGCCGTTTTTTCAAAAAAAGAACCGCTTTCGGTTAAATATGGGATTGGCATCGCTGACTATGATTCGGAAGGTAGAACCATCACGCTCGAATATGATGATTTTTATCTTGTAAATATATACACTCCCAATTCCCAACGTGACTTGGCACGACTTGATTATCGATTGACCTGGGAGGACTGTCTCAAGGAATATCTTTTAGAATTAGATTCCACTAAACCCGTCATCTTGTGCGGCGACATGAATGTAGCTCACCAGGAAATAGATTTAAAAAACCCGAAATCAAACATAAAAAATTCAGGCTTTACCCCTGAAGAACGGACTAAGATGAGCGAACTGTTGAAAGCAGGATTTATCGATACGTACCGCTACCTAAATCCGGATGTGGTTGATGTGTATACTTGGTGGTCTTATATGAACAAGGTTCGAGAGAGAAATATTGGTTGGCGTATTGACTATTTTCTCGTTTCTGAGCGGTTGCAAGGTCAAGTGGTTGATGCCCAAGTTCACTCCGATATTTTGGGAAGTGATCATTGTCCTGTAGTATTGGAGATTGATTTGAAATAGTACTTTGTAGGTTGAAGGCGATTTGATGTGAATCGCCTTTTTGTTTTTGTTGTAAAAAATTAGGTTTGACGGTGGAAGAACGTTTTTATCAAAACAAATCACGATAAAGCTCGGAAAATGCTTGTTCTGCGGCGCTTTCAGATGAATATAATGCATCATCTTCTTCAATCAAATGGAAGGATTCATTAAGAAATAATGCAAGTTTGTTAGGGTCATGTGGATGTTGAACGATTTCGGCTGGTTTGATATTCACCACGGATGGTGTATGTGGGTTATGGTAAAGTACAAACACTTCATCGCCAGCCTTTGCGTTTTTTGGATCAATCATATCCATTAGCGCTTCATCCTTTTCTTTGTTTTTTTCTAGTGTGCGTTATCGTCCTCGATTCATTCACAATTTTTGTAATGTCCCAGTCTGTTGAGTGCATGTTTTTTTTCAATAAAGGAAAAAATATTATTTTATTAATAAAGGCTCTGTTACATTAGGATGTTGATTTCTGCTCCAGGTGCTCCCTTTCCGCGGGGGAGTCCGGGAGCCTCCTCGGCGCATAGTGCCTGTGGGGTCTCCCGTGACACCTTCTCCCGCAGGAGTCTCGCACCTTCCGCTCCAATCAACTGAGTGCCCCAAATCAACATGGTTCATTAAATTAAAAGGATGAATGGAAGGAAGGACGATGGTCGATCTTTTTCGAAGAAAATTAATAATAACTTTTCTCATATTAGTTGTTGGTACTGGTTCTTCTTTAAATGAGGTCTCAGCTCAGCCTGGAAGCAGAATATATGCTCAAATGGATCAATTGTTGCTGCAGCATCCTGATTTAAAAGGAGCAATTGCCGGTATTAGTCTTCGCTCAGCACGGACGGGTGAAATCCTCTACCAACAAAATGGCGACGTTCGTTTAAAGCCTGCTTCTAATCTAAAACTGTTAACGGGTGCAGCAGCACTTTCCGTTCTTGGACAGGGTTATCGATTCAAGACAGAAGTTTTTAAAGAGGGGTCAGTGAAAAAAGGAATCTTAAAAGGAAACCTTTATTTAAAGGGAAAAGGCGATCCCACTTTATTGAAAGCGGATTTTGATAACATGGCTAAACAAATTCGCAAAGCCGGAATTAACACAATAAAAGGAGACATTATTGGTGATGATACATGGTATGACAATGTCCGGTATTCGCTTGATCTACCTTGGAGTGATGAACAAACTTACTATGGAGCACAAATTTCTGCGTTAACGGCTTCGCCCAATAAAGATTATGATGCAGGCACGGTAATCGCGGAAGTGGAGCCTGGCCAGAAAATAGGGGCTCCCGGGAGAATCAAGCTAAAGCCTCGTTCCAATTATATTAAGCTGGTCAATCAGGTTGAAACGGTATCCCAGGATGGGAAAAAGGAAATAAACTTTGAGCGGGAGCACGGCGCGAATACAGTGACTGTAAAAGGCACCATTCCAGTGGATTCAGGATTGGAACGTGAATGGTTGGGAGTTTGGGAACCGACCCGCTTCGCATTGGACTTATTCAAACAATCACTCAAGAAGAACGGTGTTAAATGGAAAAGCGGGTCTTTAAAAACTGGGAAAACCCCTGAACATGCGCAACTTTTATATACGCATCAATCCATGTCATTATCAGAGTTGATGGTCCCGTTTATGAAATTAAGTAATAATGGTCATGCCGAAATATTGATTAAGGAAATGGGGAAGGTCGTTAAAGGAGAGGGGAGCTGGGAGAAAGGTCTTGAAGTACTAGAGGAAGAGCTGCAAGTATTTGGATTAAATAGCGATACTGTCGTGTTACGAGACGGATCGGGAATATCTCATGCGGATTTAGTGCCTGCCAATGAAATTTCGAAACTCCTTTTTGTTATTCAAAAAGAAAAATGGTTTCCAGCCTTTCTACATTCGTTGCCCGTTTCTGGGGATACAACGAAAAACGGAGGTGGAACGTTAAGGAAGCGAATGAATGCACCTTCGCTTGCTGGAAAAATAAGAGCGAAAACAGGGACCATCTCAACTGTCAGCTCACTCTCAGGTTATATAAAGACTAATAGTGGAGAAACGTTAATCTTCTCAATACTGTTAAACAATTTGATGGATGAGTCCAAAGGGAAAGCTGTGGAAGATCAAATTGTTTCAATAATGATGGGGGAAAAATAAGCATTCCAATAACAGAGAGTGTCCCAATAGTATAAACTTTTGGGCACTCTCTTTGTGTTTAATAAAATGCGCTGTAAAAATTGGAGGTTGATTTCCGCTCCAGGCGCTTGCTTTCCGCGGGGCGGGCGGTGAGCCTCCTCGTCGCTTACGCTCCTGCGGGGTCTCACCTGTCCCGCTGCTCCCGCAGGAGTCAAGCGCCTTCCGCTCCAATCAACTCTGCTTTGAAAACTGGATGAAAAATAAAAAAAGGCAACTCAGGCCGAATTATTCGACCTTTTGAGTCACCCTAGTAATATTCTATTTTACCGGTTCCCCAAATTCACCGTTGAACAATAAATCTGTAAGCGGAACACGGCTGTTAGGCTGCTCTCTTTCCTGGAATGGTTCTGGCAAGGCTTCTTTTTCCCCTTGGTAGCCGATCGCAACCAATGCTTGGATTGCGTAATCTTCCGGTATATTTAACGATGTGCGAGCCTTGTCATAATCAAACCCGATCATGGGATGAGTGATAAGGCCTTTTCTTGTTGCCTCCAAAGCTAAGAAGCCCCAAGCAGCACCAGTATCAAAAGTGTGAGACTGGTTTAAGCCATTTTCACTTGTGGTTTTTGAAATAATCATAACGAGAACGGGAGCTTTTTCACACCATTTTAGGTTATTTTCATAGATAAATGGATAAAACTTTTCACGGCTCTTTTGGTCACGAGCGATAATAAATTTCCATGGCTGAAGATTATATCCGGAAGGAGCCCATCTTGCTGCCTCAAAAAGGCTAAGCAGATCCTTTTCGGGCACTTCTTTTTCTAAAAATGATCTTGGCGACCAACGGTTTAAATAAACTGGGTCAATTTCATATGTAGGTTGTCTGAACTTTGCAACGTTAGGTTGTAAAGTAGTATTTGTCATTTTCTACATCTCCTTGAATCGTAAATTTATCTTTATTTTAAGATAAATTCAAAATGTTTACCAAAAATGTGCACTCCCCATTAATTTCCTTGGTTATTTCTTCATGAAGTTAAAGAAGATAATAATGATCATTATAATAGGAGTGGTCTTTATGGGAAAAAGGTTTAGATATCTTATTGTGGCTGGTGCTATCGCCATTATTCTTATTACTGGGATTTCCGTTAATTGGGTCAGAAACTCAGAAAGAAACAGCATTCAACAAACCGAAAATAATCCGGGCAGCCGATTCCTTTATGATACAACAAAGCTTCAGAATCGACAGGAAGGGCCTCATGTGATGCGAGTAAATAGCATTGCAATGGGCGAAACGATTAAGGGGCATTTACGTCAAGATCCATCTGTAACTTTAATAAAACATAATAAAAAAAATGAAAGCCATTATAACAAAAATGAAGCAACCGTTAAATTTAAACAACATCCCACCGACCCACAGCTAGATGGGATCATCAAAGAAATTAATGGGAGCATCATAAGAAAATTGGACACCACCATTGTTTTTAGATCCAAAACAATGTCCACGAAGGAATTAATTAATTATTTTAATGGATTAGAAAATGTAGATTTTGCTGAACCAAATTATCTGTATTTACAAAATGAAATAGGTCCAAATGATCTTCTATATCAAGAGCAATATCAATGGAATTTACCAGTAATCCGCACAGAGGTAGGTTGGGATGTGAGCCGCGGCCTTGAAGATGTCATCATTGCCGTTGTGGATACAGGGGTTGATTTGAATCATCCTGATCTCAAGAATCGTTTAATAAAAGGATATAACGTCATCGAAAATAATGATTACCCAGATGATGATAATGGGCATGGAACACATGTCGCTGGAATTATTGCCTCAGAGACTAATAATGAGGAAGGGGTAGCGGGAATCACTTGGTTTAACAAAATTATGCCTGTCAAAGCGATGGAGGCAAAGGGATACGGGACAACCTTTGATATCGCGAAGGGAATCGTTTGGGCGGTGGATCACGGTGCAGATGTTATTAATTTAAGCTTGGGGAACTATCAGCCTTCGGCGCTGATGGAGCAAGCTGTGAAATACGCCTATGATAGGGATGTTGTTCTCGTTTCAGCTGCCGGTAATGATAATTCCAGTCAATCAAGCTATCCAGCCAGTTATCGCGAGGTTTTGGCTGTGTCAGCCATCGATTATAACGGACAAAGGGCTTCTTTTTCCAATTATGGTGATTATGTTGATGTGGCAGCACCAGGGGTTCAAATTCCGAGTACGTATTTTAATCAGCAATATGCAGCTCTTTCCGGGACTTCAATGGCATCCCCACATGTTGCAGGTCTTGCAGGATTAATCCGCTCGGTCAATCCTGATCTTAGCAATAAACAAGTAATGAATATTATTAAGCGAACAGCTTATGACTTAGGAACGAAAGGAAACGATATAGAGTTTGGCCGTGGGTTAATAGATGTTAGGAAAGCGTTGGAGAATGCTGAGAGAAAGTAGAAAGTAATTGGGATTAATATGAAAATGCTTGAGATTGAATTTCTCAAGCATTTTTGCTTTTCATGGCTAAGTGATATTTAGTATCCGTATTCATAACGCCTTGTTCCTTAAACTGACTTAGAAAAACATCAACAATTTCAGGGTCGAATTGTGTCCCTTTATTATTCAGAATCTCGAGTAGAACATATTCAATAGAATGTTCATTTCTATAAACACGTTTTGTTGTCATTGCATCAAACGCATCCGCTACCGCAACGATTCGGGCAACCAAAGGTATCTCGTTTCCTTTTAATCCTTTAGGATATCCTTTCCCGTCGTATCTTTCGTGATGATATAAAACGATATCTAAAATTCCATTTTCCTTAAAATTTGTAACGTGCTTTATCATTTCATACCCAATTGAAGGATGTGTCTTGATTAAATCGTATTCCTCATTGGATAATTTACCTGGCTTATTTAAAATTTGTTTAGGTATACCAATTTTTCCTATATCGTGTAACAAAGCGCCGATTCGAATAAAATTACATGTTTCCTTTGACAACTTCATCTTTTGTGCAATATCTACTGCATACCTAGCTGTATTTTCAGAATGATGTGAAGTATAAGTATCTCTGGAGTCTAATGCCTTTGAAAGGGCTATTGTTAAAGCTAGTTGTTCTTCTTTAACTTTCTGGACATTCCTCATTAATCCAACGGATATAAATGTTAAGATAAAATAGGTTACCAAATAAGTAAAAAAGGTTATGAAATTATTTGAGGATGGGTCAGGAATTAGGAAAAATCTGCATAAAACCAAAATTATCGTTAGAAAACTTATAATCCAATTAGATTTTCCATAAAATCCGATACCCAAAAAAAATGAGGCTATAATATAGAGGATATAAAAATTATTTTCATTTTCAAACACAAAGCCGTTTACAGTTATACTAAAAATCATAAGAATAAAAAAGCCGTATCGAAAGAGTACAGGATGATGTAATAATCTTGCCAGCATAAACATACTACCTCCGATTGTTCGTAATGTACAAAGGTAAATAAGTAAGGATATCTACAATTACAGTAAACAGGTAGGCTTTTATTATTTTAACATTGTTACAAATTTGTGAAAACGATTTTAGTCACATAACAGTTTAATGAGATTTCGAAGTAAAGATTTCGTAACAAATTAAGGTGAAAAATATATTGTGAATGAGCTTAAATGGAATTTGAAGAATATAACCCAATTTCTTAATCTAAAGGAGAAGCAGGATGACAAAACATGAAAATTTACAGGGAAGTGACTTTCCTAAGGAATTAGCTAAGCCTGCTCGTCGGGCTCTAGAAGGTGCAGGGTATTTTACACTTGAACAGCTTACCAAAGTGAGTGAAGCCGAGATCCTAAAGCTGCATGGAATGGGACCTAAAGCAATTAAACAACTAAGCCAAGCGCTCATGGAAAAAGGCCTTACCTTTGGTAGTAATAATTAATTTGAAAAGAAAAACATCATTATTATAGTTAAGGAGCTTTACATGTTAAAGAAAATAAAGTTATGGGCACGGAATTTAAAACGACAAATATTTATTCTTTTCTTGGCATATAAAGATGAGAGAGTGCCTTGGTATGCCAAGGTTTTCAGTGCTTGTGTCGTTGCTTATGCATTTAGCCCTATTGATTTAATCCCTGATTTTATACCGATTCTTGGTTATTTGGATGATGTAATTTTGTTGCCATTAGGGATAATGATGGCCCTAAAAATGATCCCAAAAACTGTTTTAGCAGAGTGTGAAGTGAGAGCAGAAGAGTTGATGAAAAGCGGTAAGCCAAAAAATTGGCTGGCCGGTACGTTAATAATGATGTTCTGGATTTTTTTAATCAGTTGGGCTTTCATTAGCCTTTACCCTTTATTTACAAACTAATATGTATCTATAAAAGGGAGATTGCGATGGGAAGTATACGAGCCAGGAATTTTATGACAAAAAGCGGCGATTCATTTGTTATTAGAACCATTTTGCCTGCAGATGCTGGAAAAGTTTTAGAATTTAATAAAGCGATCTTTAAAGAGGCTCTTTATTTAATTACCACCACTGAGGAATTTAAGGTTACACCCGAACAAGAAACGGAATGGCTACAAAAAATCTATAATGATAAAAATAAGCTGGCAATAGCAGCTGAGCAAAATGGAAAATTAATAGGTTACCTAGATTTTCATAATGGCCACAGATATCGGACAATGCACCAGGGATCGTTTGGAATGAGTGTGGCTCACACACACCGGAATCAGGGTGTAGGAAAGGCTTTGTTAAGTGTTCTGTTAGATTGGGCTAAGCAAAATCCTATCATAGAAAAAGTGAGTCTTGAAGTTTTTGCTGCAAATAAAGAGGCTATTAGTTTGTATCATAAATTTGGTTTTATTCAAGAAGGAGTAAAAACGAAAGCAATTAGAATAGATCAACAGAATTATCACGATGTAATCATAATGGCGAATTTTGTTTAATTACCGTGGAGGAGTTTGAGTTTAAATCAATCCGAGATGTTTTATCTAAGGTGCGGTGGTGGCAATCGAAACCGCATAGGTGAGTTTTGTCCTTAATAAGGCCGCTCAAGGACATTTTGCTGGGGCAACCGAGAGAATTTGTCCTTGATAAAGATGATCAAGGACATTTTGCCGGGGCAAGTTAGAGAATTTGTCCTTGATAAAGCCGCTCAAGGACATTTAGCTGGGGCAGCCGAAAGAATTTGTCCATGATAAGCTGGATCAAGGACATTTAGCTGGGGCAGCCGAAAGAATTTGTCCATGATAAGCTGGATCAAGGACATTTAGCTGGGGCAAGTTAGAGAATTTGTCCTTGATAAAGCCGATCAAGGACATTTTGCCGGGGCAGCCGAAAGAATTTGTCCTTGATAAACTTGATCAAAGACAGTTTGCCTGGGCCGACTAAAGACAATCCCCAAAAAGAGGTATTTCGATGGAAAGAGAAACATCGCTTAAAGAACATTTGTTTAACTTGGAAAACATGTTGTTAAAACCTGATATTCGTACAACTCCAAAAGAAATTGAAAAATTACTTTCAGATGATTTCTTCGAATTTGGAAGTTCAGGGAGGGTTTGGCATAAACAAGACTGTCTAGTCCTAAATGGAATGGAAATAGTCCAAATGACCATTTCTCAATTCGAAATCCATTCATTATCTGAGGGGGTAGTCCTTACTACTTACCAAATCTACGACGATAAGAAATTACAAAAAACATTACGAAGTTCAATTTGGAAATTAAATGAAGATCAGTGGCAAATGGTTTTCCACCAGGGAACACCAATAAAAACCTAATCTATGTAAAGAGGGCGATTACCAAAAACGGTGTTCGCTTTTTTTGTGCAATCATTGACAATTTTAGCCGAGTTCAAAATTTTGTAAAAAGTAGCAATTATCTCCTTGAATAATAAAGGTAACATTATCCTAACAAATGGTTAGGGGGCGGAACATGGAATCGATTATAAGATTTTATGAAAATAGCAACGAGGATTTGAGGCTAACCGCTGATAATGCGAGAAGAATCGAATACATTTTAACAACCAAAGCATTGGACAGATATATTAAGCATGAAGATAAAATATTGGAGTTAGGTGCTGGTACAGGAATTTATTCTTTATATTTTGCTGAAAGAGGATGTAAAGTAATCGCTACAGATCTAACACCAAAACATATCGAACAGATAAATCAAAAAATAATCCAAAATAAGAGCGACCAGCTAAGTATAAAGACAAAAATAGTGAATGCAACGGATTTAAGAGAATTCCAATCAGAGAGTTTCGATGTAGTTTTGTGTTTAGGACCTATGTATCATTTAATAGAAGAAAGTGATCGAGAAAAATGCTTGCAAGAGTCGTTAAGAGTTTTGAAAAAAGGAGGGCTGCTTGCTATTGCATATATCAACAAGTACTACATTCTCCACTCTGTAATGACGAACGATAAAACCTACTTAACAAAAGATTTTATAAATAAAATAATGAAGACTGGTGTCATAAGAGAAGGCGAAAAAGAGTGCTTTTGGACGGATGCATTTTTCACATCGCCAAATGAAATCGAAGCTTTGCTAAATAAATTTGATACAGAAATCATAGACCACCTAGCCACAGATGATTTAAGTCCAAACATAAGAAGTTTTATTAATAGTTTGAATGAGGAAGAGTTTAACACTTGGATGTACTATATTGAATCTTGTTGTAGAGAAAAAAGTAAACTGGGAACGAGTAATCACGCTCTTCTTTTGTGCAAGAAAAAGTAAACAGGGAGGAGGGGGAATATGAAACATACCGGCATCGAAATGGATCAAATCTTAAGATATTATAACGGTGGAGCGGAGATTGGTAGATTACATAGAGGTATTGGAAAAATAGAATACGAAAGAACAAAAGAGATTCTTTTGAGATATTTACCGAATGAGAGCCAGGTAATATATGATATTGGCGGCGGAATTGGCGCCTATTCAAGCTGGTTAGCAAATATAGGGCACAAGGTTCATATGTTTGAATTAGCACCAAATGCAGTTGAATATGCAAAAGAACTAAACAAAATCAATAATTCACCAATTTTTAAAATAGAGGTTGCAGATGGGCGGAATATTAATAGACCCGATGAGAGTGCAGATATTGCCCTGTTAATGGGTCCACTTTATCATCTGACTGAAAAAGAAGAAAGGCTTAAGTCCTTAAAAGAAGCATCGAGAATTCTTAAAAAAGATGGATTGTTATTCGTTTCGGCAATTTCAAGATTTGGATCCACGCTGTGGGGATTATCAGTGTTTGGGGTAAGTAATGATTATATTAATGAACAGGATTTTATGGATATGCTCGAACGTGAATTAACCGATGGCCAACATATTAGACCTGAGCATAACAAATACGAAAACCACATACCTCGAGCTTTCTTCCACACTCCGAAAGATTTAAAAGAAGAGATTGAATTAGCAGGTTTATCTCATGAAAAAACCTTTGCTGTTGAGGGACCAGCCTGGATTGTGCCGACGTTAAATGAAAAATGGGAACAGGAAGATAGTAAAAATCAATTACTGAAGATTTGTAAGATGGTTGAAGAACAGGAGAGTCTAAAGGGGATGAGCCCTCATTTTTTGGCAGTTTGTCGGAAACAATAGATTTTTTAACGGAGTGAAGTTAATGGGAATTAGGTTAGAAAAAGCTGAAGAAGCTGATGCGGAAGCAATTTTTGATATTCAAGTAAAGGCTTTTATGCCACTTTTAGTCAAATACCAAGATCACCAAATAAGTCCGGCTAACGAAACGATTGACAAGGTTAAAGAAAGAATAAAGAACCCCAATGGTGGATTTTATAAAATACTATTTGAAGATTCACTTGTAGGTGCTATTTGTATCTATTGGAGAGAAAACCTGCAATTTAGGATTAGCCCCATGTTCATTGTACCTAAATACCAAGGAAAAAAGATAGCACAGAACGCTATTCTTTTAATTGAGGAAATGTTTTCTGAAGCACGTAGTTGGGAATTAGCAACAATTTTAGAGGAAGAACGTAATTGTTATTTATATGAAAAAATGGGTTACATCAAAACAGGATTACTCAAGAAAATTAATGACAAAACCACGCTTGTGTTTTATAAAAAGATACTTTAAGGCCACCTTTAATGTAAAAAAATTCGAATATAGGATAGGGTAAAATGACCTCACTAAAACCATTAAAAAGAAGTCAGGTAAGAATATTCTTTGGGAAAAAGTATTATCGGATGAAGCGATACTTAGATTGGTATTTTAGTAAGAAGAAGTATGCCTTAAAAAAAGTGTTACCCTATAAATCTCATATTATTTTTGCTCATAAGACCCTCTTGCTTCGAAAACTGAAAAATGTTGATATGTGGTTGCAGCACAACAAGATTAAAAACCTTAAAATTGCCTCTGAAAGAATAAATGGAACGGTCATTCAACCAGGTGAAACTCTTTCCTACTGGCGTTTAATAGGGAATCCAACTAGGAGAAAGGGGTATGTCGACGGAATGATTCTCCACTATGGAAATGTAACAACGGGAGTTGGTGGGGGTCTTTGCCAATTATCAAATTTAATATACTGGATGACACTTCATACGCCACTTACGATTTCAGAACGATATCGACATAGCTATGATGTTTTTCCTGATTCGAATCGAAGTCAGCCATTCGGAAGTGGGGCAACCTGTGCCTATAACTATTTGGATTTACAAATTAAAAATAATACAAGCCAAGCTTACCAGCTTTTAATCTATTTAACGGATACCCACTTAGTAGGCGAGTGGCGAGCCGATTATCAGCCAACAAGAACCTATGAAGTTTATGAAAAAGAGCATCGAATATCTTTAGAATACTGGGGTGGTTATGTAAGACATAACACCATTTACAGGAAAGTTTACAACATGGAAAACCAGCTTATTGATGATGAATTCGTAACAGAAAATCACGCTATTTTGATGTATGAACCATTATTGCCTGACGCAAAACCTCAATAAAAAATATAAGCGGACAAAAGCGCCCTTATTTTTGATTACTTTAAGTGGACATAGGGTTTCTTATTTTAATAAAAACAAATGAATATAACCCATTTATTAACGAATAAGGGATCCAGTGTCCGGTTAGCCTATCAAAACAACACTTTTTGGCAAAATAACGGACCAGATGTCCGCATATATAATAAATTGCCACGGTCCTTCTCATTTAGCCTTAAAAGTAGCGGTTTACCTCTTTTCTTCCCTGCTTCATTAATGAGCAAATGAGCACGGTTTTTACAGACTTTTCCATTTGTTGGGTGTTATAATGAAATGATAAAAGTGTTACACGCATAGGAGTGGAAAAATGATTTTTACAAAATCGGTGATTGAAACGATAAAGAAACGTCAGTCAATAAGAACGTTTGACAATCAAAATATAACGGACGAACACTATAACATAATTAATGATTACTTACATAACGACGAAAACCTAATTGGACCGTTCGGTAAAAAGGCAAAAATTGAACTAATACAAGTGTCCAACAATGTGACGGATAAAGGAATTAAGTTGGGAACGTATGGGTTTATTAAAAATCCGAAAGCGTATTTGGTTGGGATTACCGAAAATAATAAGAACTCCCTATTGGAGTTTGCCTATTCTTTTCAGAAATTAGTTTTATTTTTGACTGAACTGGGAATCGGGACTTGCTGGATGGGAGGAACGTTCAATCGAAATTCGTTTGAACGGGAAATCTCTCTAGGTAAAGGAGAATTTATTCCCTGCATAACGCCGATTGGTTATCCGAACGACAAGCAGCGTGTTTTGGATAAAGCTTTGCGTTATGTAGTAAAGGCTGATAATAAAAAGCCTTGGGATAAGCTGTTTTATGATTCAAACTTTACCTCAACATTAGCTAAAGATCGAGCTGGTTTATTTGAAATACCGGTTGAAATGCTAAGACTTGGACCATCTGCATCCAATAAACAGCCATGGAGACTAGTTTTATCCGAAGATCGCAATTCTTTTCATTTTTATATAGAACATACGCCAAACTATAGTATTAAATTAGGATATGATATGCAGATTCTAGATATGGGAATAGCAATGTGTCAATTTGAGATGGCCTGTAGGGAGTTAAATATTTCAGGGCAATGGGGCATGGAAGATCCGAACATTGATGTTCCAAATGAACTGACTGAGTATATCGTTAGTTGGAAAAGTAAATAATCTCTAAACGCGATTACTTTAAAGGGTAGTCGCTTTTTTTAATACATTCTTCTGATAGAAGAGGTAATAATAATTTTATCCGTATGGTAAGGAGATTATTTTAAATGGATTACAAAATGTTTCGCAGTATTTATCGACTTGCTTACCAGTATCCATCCTTAAATAAATGGATGATTTTCCTATCCAATAATGTTCGATATTTGTTTGGTTTTGCGCTTATCATAATGTGGTTTAGGGATAGGTCATGCAAAAATATTACCTTTAATGCCATTCTGTCTTCTTTGTTTGCTTTGATGACTAACTCAATGATTAAGGGGTTTTATTTTAAACCACGACCGTTTATGACTCATCAAGTGGATATACTTATTCCTTCAAAAAATGATTCCTCGTTTCCAAGTAAGCATACATTACTCGTATTTGCTGTAGCTACGTCTATTATCCTCGGTAAACGGATCATTGGCTCAATTATGTGGCTGTTAGCATGTTTAACAGGGTTTTCTCGAATATGGGTTGGCCACCATTATCCATCTGATATTATCGGTAGTGCAATGATTGGAAGTTTAATAAGCGTTGTTTCAAATAAATTCACAAAAAGAATTTAAACCATTTTATTAAATATCATCAGAAAAGAGGCGGCTAAACAGCCGTCTTTTTACATTAGGCTGTGTTAAATTTGGCTGTTGATTTCCACTCCAGGTGCTCGCTTTCCGCGGGGGAGTCCGGGAGCCTCCTCGGCGCATAGCGCCTGTGGGGTCTCCCGTGACACCTTCTCCCGCAGGAGTCTCGCACCTTCCGCTCCAATCAACAGAGTATTCAAAATCAACATTGTTCTTTAACACAGCCTTACATTAAGGCTATTATTGCACTAAACGCTTTTTTAATTACTGATGTTCGAATT